>NZ_JALBUF010000003.1 GCF_022606465.1 Sulfoacidibacillus ferrooxidans | reverse complement strand
ATGCAGCGTCTGGTGATGATGGCGGAGGGGACACACCCGTACCCATCCCGAACACGAAGGTTAAGCCCTCCAGCGCCGATGGTACTTGGACCGCAGGGTCCTGGGAGAGTAGGTCGTTGCCAGGCAATTTGCGGCGGTAGCTCAGGGGGAGAGCACCACCTTGACACGGTGGGGGTCGTAGGTTCAATTCCTATCCGCCGCACCATTTATAATAGAGTGTTGCGTAGTGAATCGTCGTTTGACGAATGACTATGCAACACTCTTTTTTGTATTGAAATCGACAACTACCATGTCAAATTTATATATTTGCCAAGGTTTGTAAGATGCTTACTATGCTTTGTATCTTTTTTTCTTTGGCTTGGTGTGATAGGGTTACAAGGAGAGGAGTGAGTATCTTGTTGTTACTTATATTCATTATTTTAGTCGTTATCATTGTAATTCCTGTTCTTGTGTTCTTAGTAACCGCTTTTATTTTAGCAAGAAAACCGCAACATGCCATTATACGATCACATCCGTATTTAGGTTGGGTGCGTTATGCACTTGAAAAAGTGGGTCCTGAGTTTAGACAATATTGGTTTGATGGAGATGAACAAGGGCGTCCGTTTTCGCGCGCTGATTTTTTAGGACTTGTTTTTTCTGCAAAATATCGAACTGATTTAATTAGTTTTGGTTCGAAACGGAACTATGAAGATTCAGGATTTTACTTGGCGAATGATATGTTCCCTCTTTTAACATCAGAAATGAGCGTAAATAATACAGAGGATATTATAGCAAAGAAATACGTGGTACAAAAAGAAGGTTTATTTTCACGTAAAGAGCAGCTAGTACAAGATCATACGTCTCGTTGGTTATATTCTGAGGAAGATGCTGTGGTAGTTGGATCTGAACGCACTCATCCATGGCGTTTATACGGGATGTTTGGTGCTTCTGCTACTTCTTATGGATCTGTTGGAGAACACTATATTTTAAGTACTGGTAAGGGTGCTCATTTGGCTGGTGGGTCATGGATTAATACAGGTGAAGGTGGAGTAGCACCTGAACATTTACAGACCGGTGCTGATATTGTTTCACAAATCGGACCTGGTTTATTTGGTTATCGAACAAATGATGGAGAATTTTCATGGGAAGAATTTGAACGTAAGTCCCACGAAGAGAATATTAAGGCATTTGAACTGAAGTTTGCACAAGGTGCAAAAATTAGAGGCGGTCACTTAGAAGGCAATAAAGTAAATGATAAGGTAGCTCAAATTAGAAAAGTACCGATTGGTAAGACTGTCAATTCTCCTAACCGTTTTACTTTTCTTAAAACGAGTAGAGATGCCTTGGAGTTTATTTCTAAACTTCAAAAAGTAGGCGGAAAGCCTGTTGGCATTAAAATTGTAGTTGGGCAACAGAGTAAGCTTGATGATCTATTTGAATCCATGATTGCAATGGATGTATATCCTGATTTTATTACGGTTGATGGTGGAGATGGTGGCTCTGGGGCTACTTTTAAATCCATGGCTGATACGATGGGGTTACCTTTATTTTCAGCGTTGATCGTTGTTGTAGATACTGCATATTCGTATGGTATTCGAGATCGTTTTCGCATCTTTGCTTCGGGAAAGTTAATTGCTCCTGATAAGGTTGCAATTGCACTTGCTATTGGTGCAGATGCAGTGAACTCTGCGCGTGGTTTTATGATGGCCAATGGATGTATCATGGCTATGCAGTGTCATACGGGAAAATGCCCTACTGGTGTCACGACTACTGATCCGAAATACCAAGGTGCACTTGTACCTGAAGAAAAGAAGTGGCGTGTGATGAATTATGTTTTGAGTATGCGTCAAAGTCTTTTTGCGCTTGCTGCTGCTACTGGGATTGATAGTCCACGCAAGTTTACTCGGGAACATGTCGTTTATAAAAATGAGTACGGTCGTGCGGTACGTCTAAGTGATTTATTTCCACTCCCGGTTTCGAGATCTGCACCAGCTGTAGAACAAATTGGTCGTTCTATAGGATAATGAAAATAAACGCAAAGGTATTGGGGGATTAAGTCATATGTTAGATACACATGATACTCACTCACAGCAGGTTAACCAACCTAAGTTTTCAACGACCATGATTATGGTTAGACCTCGTCAAGAATCTCAAAAATTTGAGTTATTGTTGGTCAAACGAGCAAAAACTTTAAGAGTTTTGCCTGGCTTTATGGTCTTTCCAGGTGGTGTGATTGAGCAAGAGGATCTGCTTATGGCTGATGTCTGGTTATCCCAAAAACCTGTAATTACGTTCAACAGCATGGCACTAGATATGCAAGTGCCTTCTGACTTTGAAATAGAGAGTTCATTAGTGTTGGGAGAACATGTTGACAAGACAAAACTTTTCTGGTCACTTTACGCAACGGGGTTGCGCGAACTTTATGAAGAAACGGGCGTATTATTGCTTTCTAATATGTACAATTCGGCGCGAGTAGGTCAAGAAGGTCTAGCCGATGAGAAACTGATAGATTTACCAAGTTTGACAACATGGCGTCAGGTTGCACGCGATCTGAAATATTTGCCGCCTGCTCGATACTTTGGGAGAAGAGTGACTCCATCTCAGGTGAAGTATCGATTTGATACGCATTATTTCATCTGCACGTCACCTACAAACGTACAGTTGCAATTATCTTCTGATGAAATTGAAAGCGCAGTCTGGGCAACACCCAGTGAAATACTTAATGAGTTTGAAAAAGATGTATATCTGATGGCCCCACCTACTGTAGATGCTGTCAGTGCTCTAAATAATTATCAGACTCTTGATGAATTACTTGCTCAGGGACGAATGCCGCTGCAGGTTTATGATCAGAAACGCGTAAATGATTTTATTTCACGGATGTCGTAGACTCGATGTAATAGCTTATTTGATTGGCAACTGGATCAACTGTTACTGAGATAATCATGTCTTCTCTTATTTTTTGCAAATGTCCTTGGACAGTCTTCAAGGCTACCCAACTCATTTCTGTAGGCACTGATTCTTTATAAATCTCCTGTGTCAATTGTTCTAAGGTTTTGGGGGAACTTTGTAAAAGTGTTATGATTTGATGCTCGCGCATGAGGCGGCGTGCTTTCATCGCCGTCATTAAAGCATCAGGCTGATCAGTGACTACCCCATGTCCTGGGTATACAGTAGATGGTTTACGTGCGATTAGTTGATCGAGGGACTGTAGATAGTCGCGAAGATGACCATCTGGTGGTCCAATCCAAACAGTTCCTTGAGGTATAACTGTATCACCTGTAAACATGATTCCTGAAGTTTTATCGTGTAAAGCGATATGACCATGGGTATGTCCTGGGGTATGGATGACGTCAAGAGATTGGTTGTAATGTGTTACTGTACTGCCATTCACCAATGAAGGCATAATGTGAATGTTTTTGATTTCGATGGAGCGACTTGCATAGAGTTCTAGTAATGGTCTGTATTCTAACGGATGACAATATATTGGGCAATTTGTAAGCCTTGCTAGGTATGCTGCACCCAGGCTATGATCAGGATGGTAGTGGGTGAGATAGATACCATGCAGTTTTGCACGTCGTCTTTCGATTTGTTGCAAGATGGTCTGCGTCGAGTCAGCATATCCGGCATCTATCAACAAAGCATCTTCACAGTTATGAGTTAGCAGATAAGCATTTGCTTCGTGTTCTAACAAATGATCATTCGTGCTCACCGGAATACGATCAATCGACCACTGTTCCAAGGTACGTCATCCTTTCAAGTTTAAGATAAGGGGTTAGAGATCTATAATGAAAATATACACGAAAACAGGCGACGAGGGACAAACTAGTTTAATTTACGGTAGACGAGTTGCTAAAGACGACTTACGAGTGGAAGTATATGGGACAGTTGATGAAGCAAACTCCATCTTAGGTGTTGTGCATGCTCAAATGGTGCCTTACGCACATCAGTTACATGACTTGCAAAAGATTCTTTTGCGCATACAGCGCGATTTATTTGATGTAGGGCGTGATTTAGCTACGCCTGAAGATAAGGATGATCAACCACATGTTACAGCAGAGCATGTGGCATTATTAGAGCGAGTGATCGACCGCTTGGAAGGAGAATTAGCCCCGCTTCATCAATTTATCCTACCTGGCGGTCACATTGCAGCAAGTGAGCTCCATCATGCGCGAACTGTTGTTCGACGCGCAGAGCGCATGTGTGTGACACTCCTTCGTGAACAAGCAGCTAATCACGAGATAAGAAAGTATGTCAATCGACTTTCTGATTTATTGTTTGTTATGGCCCGGGTAGTGAATGCTCGACTAGCGATTGCAGAGCCAACTGTTGATTTTTCGGCACCTGCACAGGATGTAGAGTGATGGGATGGCGTCATGCGAAGGGTTTATTGTTAGATCTAGATGGAACTCTCATTAAAGGGAGCAGCCCCATTAACGGAGCAGTGGAATTTATGTGGGAAGTGGAGAAATTGCACATTCCATATCTCTATTGGACCAATAATTCGACAAGAACACCAGACATGGTCATTCAATTACTACATGAGCAGGGATTTCCAGGCGATGTAAACCATGTCTATACAAGTGGTACAGCGACTGCAGAGTGGCTCATAGAGCATGTGTCTAAAACCCCGACTGTCTATGTGATTGGCGAAATCGGATTGAAGCAAGTTTTACAACAAGCTGGGATTCACATCGTAGAAGGTACATCAGATTACGTGGATGCGGTTGTGTCTGGTCTTGATCGACAGGTAGATTATCTTCAATTGAGCAACGCGATGACACATGTAATAAGAGGTGCAGTATTTATTGGAACGAATTCTGATCATGCACTACCTACAGAATCAGGTGTGCTCCCGGGTGCAGGAGCGATCCTTGCATTTCTTGAGCGGGCAACCAAGTCTAGTGCATATATTATTGGTAAACCAAATCCTGCATTTGTAGTGTCTGCATGTGATCGATTGGGTGCACTTCCAGCAGATGTTGTTGTTATTGGTGATAACCCAGAAACGGACATAGCATCTGCTGTTTTAGCTGGCGCGCAAACCATTTGGGTAAAGTCAGGCATTCAATCTACAGTAACCGCAACAGCGGATCAAAAGATTGCTAGTATAGGTGATTTACTTATCTAGCAATCTATTTTTTATCTCTTGCTTTTTCTATATATAGTGCATATAATCTTAAATGCCGAGTCTATTACACTACATATAGTCATGGGGTGGAGGCATGCGTTGCCCGTTTTGTCAAGCATTAGATTCTCGAGTTATTGAATCCCGTGCAAATGATGATCAATACACCGTTCGGCGAAGACGAGAGTGTATCGCTTGTCAGCGGCGGTTTACAACCTATGAAAGGGTTGAGTTAGGGCCCTTGATGGTAGTGAAAAAGGATCGCACACGAGAAGAATTTGATCGTGAAAAGATTCGTCGGGGTATTGTACGAGCATGTGAAAAAAGACCGATTTCTTTTGTGCAAATAGAAGAAGTAGTCGATGAGATAGAGCGAGAATTACGGGCTGAGTACGAGCGAGAAGTACCATCTGCAGAAATAGGTGTAAAGGTCATGCAACGATTGCGCTCTTTTGATGGGGTAGCCTATGTTAGATTTGCAAGCGTATATCGCGAATTTCGCGATGTAGAGACGTTTGCCAAAGAGATATTGCAGTTATTGCATCAACAAGCAAATCAAGAGAACACGCAAGATTAAGTCATTCATCCATGATGTGGATGAAACTTGATCAGGAGAGTAGTTGGAGGAGGATGTAACGAAATGCCAGATATCAAACAAATATTGCCGTTTACTGAGGAAGATCAATTAGGAGTAACAGGAGAGCGCATTGTCGCCGATCGTTACTTGCTAAAAGACGCTAAGAAAGAGACGCTACAAGTCGGAAGTCTTGTGGTGGCAGTACTAGATCGCAAACGCGCATATCATGAACTTGCTCGCGTTATTGATGTCGATCAAGGCAATCGTTCAGTAACGGTACAAGTGCGTGATGGGTATGAAACAGAATTATCATTTGATCATGTGGATGTTCTACAAGAAGTGGCCCCTCGTCAGATGTGGCGACGAATTGCACATGCTGTCGCTAAAGCTACAAAGTCACCTAAACTATATGAAGATAAGTTTTATGAGTTACAGAGCCAATGGAGATACGTACCTGGAGGACGTATTAATGCTTCCATGGGAACTGGTATACAAACAACTAGTTATAATTGTTTTGTGATTCCCAATGTAGGTTCAACTGTTCGTGATTATGCGCGTTCTTTCGGACAAACACTAGAAATTCAGGCGCGTTCTGGTGGAGTCGGGATGAACCTAAGCCAAGTACCACCTGAGGGATGGGTGTCACCTGTAGAAGAACGCTCACGTAAATCGGAGTTGCTACTTGTCCTTGATACATGGCATGAGGATCTTTTGGAGTTTCTTATGCAAGATTATCCAAACAGTACAAAAGTCGTGCATGTGTCTACTGCATTTTTGCGTGCTGTTGAACATGGTGAGATGTGGACATTCGTATTTCCGGACACCACGGCACCTGAGTACGATGAGCAGTGGCAAGGTGATTTGCAGGCGTGGACAGAGGCCGATCTCCCAATTCGTTATGGAGCAA
Organism: Sulfoacidibacillus ferrooxidans; assembly: GCF_022606465.1. NCBI lineage: Bacteria > Bacillati > Bacillota > Bacilli > Caryophanales > Alicyclobacillaceae > Sulfoacidibacillus > Sulfoacidibacillus ferrooxidans. Next base: position 269,561 of record NZ_JALBUF010000003.1, on the reverse strand, counting down.
CCCTTCCAGCACAAGTGATTTATGATAAAATCGTCGAAAGTGGCGCACAGATGATGCAAGACCTAATGGGAGTAGTGATGAATCCAGGCGATAGTCGCGGGACGATTGCGAGTACCCTTGCTGATATGTGGGAAGCTATGTTAGCACATAAACGCGTGGCTATGGTGTTGTCTTCTTTACGGCCACGCTATAGTTATGTACGTGGAGTCAATGGTCGCAGTTCAGGTGCGTACTCTTGGGGTCAGTTGTACGACAAGGGCAATCAAGTATTTGGACAAGGATTTGGACCTGTTGGCGTGGGTGAGATCATGAGCGTAGGCTGTCAGTTAACACTGCAAGGTGGATCTCGTCGCGGTGCACTGATGCTTATCTTAAATGATCGGCATGCAGATATTCTAAAATTCATTCGTTGTAAGCAAGTGGATGGAGTCATCACAGGAGCCAATATTTCCGTGGGGATATCTGAAGAGTTTATGGAAGCAAAGGCTAAAGATGAAGAATGGATATTAGGATATCCACCTTTAGAGTGCAGTTCAGAGTTTCACGGTGACTTCTTTGAGTGGGAGCGTCAAGAGAAACCTTTGCAGGTAACAGAATCGATTAAAACCACTAAGCTTTGGGATGAATTGATTGGTTCTGCATGGCAATCAGCAGAACCAGGTGTCGTATTTTTAGGACGATATAATGCGATGTCTAATTCACACTATTTTAATCCTATCATTGCTACTAATCCATGTGGTGAACAAGGTCTACCAGCATTTGGGATTTGTAATTTAGGAGCCGTGGTTTTAAGTCAATTTGCCGCAGGCTTTGAGGACTCAGGGGAATATGTTGAGTTTCACGATCTAGAAAAACAGTCGTATATTCGACATTGGCTGGCAAAGTATTTTGCCGCTGATCGAGTAGATTTTTTGTTGCACCATGTAAAGTGGGAAGAGCTTGAGGAAATTACGCGAACAGGGCTACGCTTTCAAGATGCAATTATTGATGCGACGTACTATCCGTTTGAAGATAATCGCCGCAATCAACTAAGTGAGCGTCGAGTTGGGTTAGGTATTATGGGGTTACACGATTTATTGATCTACTGTGGAATTCGCTATGGTTCAGAAGAGTCAGTACGATTTATTGATATTTTGCTTGGCTTAATGGCAGAGTGGTGCTATCTTGAATCGGTGGAATTGGCGAAAGAAAATGGACCATTTCCTATGTACAAGGAAGAACCATTTTTGCAATCTGGGTTTATGCAAACTATGGCGCAATATCGTCCACATGTTGTGGAAGCCATTCGAAAACATGGCGTTCGCAATGTCACTACAATGACGATTGCCCCAACAGGTACGACAGGTACGATGGTTGGCTGTTCAACTGGCTGTGAACCTTATTATGCGTGGTCCTATTACCGCAACTCTAGGCTTGGAATGTTTGAAGAGAGTGCTCTCATTGTGGAGAAATACAGGGCAGAACATGGAGGCAGTCATGATCTTCCTGATTATTTCGTTACAAGCATGGAATTATCTCCTGAAGAACACGTTCGGGTGCAAGCTGCATTGCAAACGTGGATCGACAGCAGTATTTCCAAAACCTGTAATGCTCCAAATTCGTATACCGTAGAAAACACGAAGCACTTATATGATCTTGCTTATGACCTTGGTTGCAAAGGAATAACCATTTATCGTGACGGATCACGCTCTGAGCAAGTATTGACTTTAACAGATCCTTCTAATACTGAGGCAAATGGTAGTATTGATGATCAATCTCTTATGCCACAACAAGTTGCGGCCACTTCTATGGATGGTACGAGATTATCCAATGCTGGATATACCGACGAAAGAGATTATCAAAAACGCAAGCGTCCTGATGTGCTTTATGGTGCAACATATAAGAAAGAAACGCCACTAGGGACTGCTTTTATCACGATTAATGATGATGAAAAGCATCTGGCAAGAGAAATTTTTGTGAATATTGGTAAGGCAGGATCAGATGTGTACGCGGCCAATGAAGCACTTGGGAGAGCTATTACCTTGTATTTGATGGATTCGCAGAATCCTGATAAAGAGGCTGTTTTAGTCAAGCATTTTAGCGGTATCGGTGGTCAGAGCTCCGTTGGCTTTGGAGAACGTCGCATTACAAGTGTACCGGACGCAATCGCCAAATCTTTGATTGATCACTCCGAGACGTTTCCATTACGTAACACGTCTCTTTCGGAAATGAGCGCAACGATTGAAGATGAGAACGGGATTCTCACTTCTTTGCAAGAACCAGTACACGGATCTTTGCGCGATGCGGAAGGTGGACGGGATTGGTGTCCGGAGTGTCACCAACATAGCCTTGTGCGCCATGGTGGATGCAATGAGTGCGAGGCATGTGGATACAGTAAGTGTTAAGAGATAGAGTATGATGTAGTGGCTGAACAAAGCAGGGAGATCGATGCTCTCCCTGCTTTGTTCATGCCTAACTAGTTTATTGCGGCTCCAGTGTAACCGGGTACCAGAAGGAAGAAGAGAACAAAGATAATTAAAAATACAACTGCCCAGCGAGTATAGCCTCCAAATGCACCGTACATGACAATCCCTCCACATGTTTGAGTCATGAACCTGATGGCCTTGTCAGTTGGCCCACTATTACTAGATGCAACTGGAGCTCTTTGTGATTGGACGTTTGCCCTGATCAGATATTCAGAATGTTAACAAGTGATGCTATATACTCTACACGGTTAAAAAACATGGTATGATCAATAAAGGTTATAGATTGAAAGTAGAGTGGAGTGTGTCACAGTAGAATGGAATATTTGTCTTATAGTCGTTTGTCATTATATGAGACATGTGGACTGCGATTTTATTATGAATATGTAGCACATGCAACTCCGACAGATGAGGTTCCGACGCATTATACGACTTTTGGAAAGTTGCTTCATGCACTTTATGAAGATCATGCTAATTCAAGCGGTGAAAAAGCATTTGATGAATTAAAATCGACATTTGATCAGCAATTTCCTGCTGTTTTGGATGAATTTCCTGATCGTAAAACGGCAGTAGAATTTTATAAAAATGGGATACGTGCTATTCACCGGTTTAGTGGATATAAAGTTAGTGATGTTGTTGCATCCGAACAAGAATTTTTATTGCCAATGGCACCTGGAGTTCCGCCTATTAAAGGATTTATAGATCGCGTGATCTATTCGCCTAAACACGGGTATATGGTTGCTGACTTAAAGACGGGTAAAACATTTTCTGCTCAAAATCCAAAGAAAATGTATCAATTAGTTATTTATTCAGCTGCTTGTGAGTCCATTTATGGCAAGCCTGCTGATAGTGGATACTTTGATTTTATTGTTTCGGGTCAACGCGAATGGGTGGATATCACAGAAGCAAAACGCGATCAGGCTAAGCAGTGGGTTGCACAAACGTGGAGAAAAATAGAAGAAGAGCGTTTTGATGCTAAGTATTCAAGTGGATTTTGTTCTCGCTTTTGTCCATTTCGATCCATGTGTGGAGCCTATCAAGAGCGTCAGACGCATGCAGAAATCGCTAGCGGACATGGACGTGGTTAAGGTAGTTATCGACATGTAAATAAGAGGGATGAAAACGATAGGTGGTCAGTAGCTATACGCACTCATCACCTATCGTTTTTATGTAATTTTATTCCACTTTAAGATGTCCGCTAAAATGCTCATCAATAATATGACCACAGGCTATACAGGCATATTGGTAAGTCACTTTATTGACTTGAGATGGAACGGACATACCACGTGTAACCATAACACTTGAATTCAGTTCTACTATTTTTTCTTCCCTAAATAACGTACCTCCACATTTGGGGCAAAGTATGGAATGGGCTGGTGCATCTGACATAAAAATTCCTCCTATATACATCGATCAATTGGGCTATAGAATCCATGCTTAGTATACCACTGTTTTGTCTTTGCTTTCTAAAGCTTTGTACTAAAACCATCCTTTGCGATGGATGATCAATATCGATATGCCAGCCACTACTGCCATGAGTGACAATGAGTAAGGATAACCATATGTCCAACCGTATTCTGGAATTTTAAAATTCATTCCATAGATACTAGCAATTAAATTAAGCGGTAGGAAAATGGTGGCTGCAACTGTTAGGATTTTCATTACACGATTCATTTCATTTGACTGTAATGAAGTATACCCTTCCACATTGGATAATAAGTTATCGCGAATTGTATCTAAGTCATCGATTAATTCTTCTGTGCGATCAGAGAGATCTATAAAATAAGCTTTATTTTGTATAGATGTATAAGTGAAACTATCAGTTCCGAGAATATTGAATATACGCGCTTGAGGCGCCAATAATTGTAACACAGTAAATGCTGTATGACGTGTTTCACGAATATCTAAAAAAAGGTTTGTTTGTTGATTCAAGTGATCTGACACATGTTCTGCATTACGTATGACCTGAGTGACGAGTGCTGCAAATGACTGTATAAAGCCTTGTACGATATAATAGAGAACAAGTTCTATACCTGAAGCTAGAATGTCTTCTTCTTTGGCACGCATGACCATCGCATCGATGTGCAACACGTGATCAGAACACAATGTCAAAAGAAAATGTTCACCTAATATAAAATCAACACGTACTGGTTTTATATGTATATCAGGAGTTGTGAAATAATAAAGCGAGAAAGCGACGTAGTGAGGATGAACAATAAACCTGGATCGCTTTGTATCGGTACGTTTACAATGCACAATATCAGTTTCATGCAATTCATACATAGTTTGTATTTGATTCAGTTCATTGTCATTTACATGAGACCCAAACACCCATATAGTATGATCGTTACTTGGATGTTGGAGTTCATCACTCTCTACGGTCACTCCTTGCAAAAGAGAGTGGTAAAATGTCTGTATCAGATGGAATCCTCCTTTAAAGCTGCATGGTCATGAGTACTTAGACAATGGTATACTTACACTTGTCCAAATGTGGGGGTTATATATAAGTATTGGCGAAGGGCGAAGAATGATACGTTGCGTCCATTTGTCGAAAGATCATTGCGACGAAGTTCGTAGTCACCCCGCGCGCGATTTTAGTAAGGGAAGGTGCCTCGATGGAGCGGGGAATTAAAAATTGGATGTTAGCTTCTATGGCTATTTTATTAGCTGAGGTGGGGCGTATAATAGGTGCAGAATTTCACATTCATCGAGTTGAACAGGTGATTGATGGGATAGCCATTGTCATTTTCTTAGTAGCTGCTGTGCGATTTATTGTGGATAAACGGAAACGCTAATTGACAGATTATGATACAATAAAAATGATTGACTGATCAGTCAAAGGAGGAAGTTTAATGTCAGAATTAGTGCGAATCGATAAAGAACCTGGGATTGCCATTGTAACAATTGCAAATCCACCTATGAACGTTCTTAGTAAAGCGGTTGCAGAGGGGTTGTTGCAAGCATTTCGCGATCTACAAGGTGATGTGGATGTTCGTGTGATCGTGTTAGCAGGTGAAGGGGAACGCGCCTTTATGGCTGGGGCAGATATCAAAGAGTTCCCAACTGCACTTGGTAAAGTCGGTATGGCCTATGCATTGGCGGAACAATTGCATGAACTGATGAATCTCATAGATCATATGAAGAAACCAACAATTGCAGCTCTGCATGGTTTCACTTTTGGTGGAGGGCTTGAAATGGCTTTGACATGTGATATTCGCATTTGTGACGAAGGTTCGCTGCTTGGTCTTCCTGAGATAAAACTCGGCATTTTTCCGGGAGCTGGAGGAACACAACGTCTGCCACGTTTGATTGGTGAGGCGCGCGCAAAAGAGATGATGTATACAGGTGAACCTATTGATGCAGTCAAGGCTAATCAAATTGGACTTGTTAACCGCGTTGTTCCAAAAGGGCAGTCATTACACGCAGCACTCGAATTAGCGCGTGTGATCGCACAAAGGAGTCTTTCTGCGCTCTCTTTAGTTAAGCAAGCCATTGACGAAGGCGCAGAATTGACTTTGGCACAGGGTTTGGAAAATGAGGCTAAAAGATTTGATGATGCTTTTCAAACGGCAGATAGCAAAGAAGGAATTCAAGCTTTTATAGAAAAAAGAAATCCAGTGTTTAATCAAAGGTAGTTTGACAGTCAGTTATAGTGCCTGTTCAAAAAGGGGGCAGGTAAGACACGCGCAGTGCAAGGAAGCGAGCCAAAAATATACTGAGGGTACGTTTTGGGTACGTGAGGGAGCGTTCTTGGCGCTGACGATGCAATGCGCTGGGGAGTTCTGACTCTTTTTGAACAACCTCTTATAGAATGTGTAGGTTTCGCTAAGGCTACATCAGGTGTAGATAGCCTTAACGTGCAGTCATGCTAATGTCTGAAGGGTGGAATGACAAGTGGTCGACTTTACTCGGTTAGACGAGCATTTAAAAGCAAGTGCTCGTGATCACGGCAATGATTTTGCATATTCTTATTTAGACAAGCGAGTGACTTACTCAGAATTATATAGTCGGGTTCTTAAAATTAGTGGGTATCTTTATGAAGCAGGGTACCGCAAGGGTGATGGTATTGCACTTATTTTACCAAATAGTGATGCTTTTTTAGAAATGTATCATGGTGCACTTGCAATTGGCATGTTTGTTGTTCCTCTTAATCCACTGTATACACCCAATGAACTTTTGTATATGTTAAAGGACAGCGGAGTTAAAGTGATTGTTGCACCTGTGCAGATGGCGCCTATTGCCCCTATGGTCATGCAAGCGCTTCCGGGGGTTTCATTAATTGTGGCTGGAGATTCTTACGAATCCATAGTTGCGCCCTTGATCACCTTTGATACTGTTGTTGCACATCAACCGATTCAGAAACTAGATGAAAAGTTGATGATTGATGATTTGGCTGTAGTTCTATATACATCTGGTACCACTGGTAAACCAAAAGGTGCGATGTTAACACATCAAAACCTGAGCTCTAATGCCATGATGGCAGGGATTCATCTGCGTTTTTCAGGGGATGATCGCATTGTTACTGTGCTACCTATGTTTCATGTATTTAGTTTGACTGTATGTGTGAATGCAGGAATCTTTAGCGCCGCTGAGTTAATTATATTGCCCAGATTTAGTCCCAAAGAGGTCATTAAGGTTATTGAAGAAACAAAAGCTACTATTTTTGCGGGCGTACCAACGATGTATAATTTTATTATGCAGGCAGCTGGAGATACACACGTGGACTTCCACTCACTGCGTTATTGCATTTCAGGCGGAGCCGCAATGCCTGTTGCTATACTCAATGCATTTGAGAAGCGTTTTGATGTGATTGTACTTGAAGGATACGGCTTATCAGAAGCTTCACCAGTGACAGCTTTTGCTCCTGTTGATGGTCGTCCGCGCAAGGTGGGATCCATAGGTGTATCTTTACCCATGGTTGAACAAAGAGTAGTTGATGAACAAGATCAGGAAGTCCCTGTGGGAGAAGTAGGCGAATTGGTTGTACGTGGACCTAATGTTATGAAGGGGTATTTGGGGCGGCCTGAAGATACCCAAAAAGCACTGCGTGATGGGTGGTTACACACGGGTGATATGGCTAAAATGGACGAAGATCAGTATTTTTATATAGTGGATCGCAAAAAAGACATGATTCTTGTGGGTGGCTTTAATGTGTATCCTCGAGAAGTTGAAGAGGTGCTCTTTACATGCGATGGAGTTCTTGAAGCAGCTGTTGTAGGTGTGCCTAATTCCGATTATGGGGAAGAAGTCGTAGCGTGTATTGTTCGGAAAAATGAATCGATTACAGCGGAGTACATTGAGCGTTATTGTGAATCTCATTTGGCCAAGTATAAGTTGCCAACTAGAATCTTATTTATGGATGATCTCCCCAAAAACATGACTGGAAAAGTTGTTCGTCGTGAATTGCGCGAACAACTACAGGATAAGGCCATCAATAACATGTAAGACATCCATTGACGGATGCAAGATGAGCTCATTTATCTTAAAGGATAAATGGGCACATCTTTTGTTTTAGGATGAATGTGTCTTTGTATTTTGCGTATGATTAGATTATATGGGATTTTAGGCTTGAACAAATGACTCATTAGTAAGCCATGTGTTATACTAAGATACAATTATGTCCTTATTTTAATGTGGCGATCCAGTCGGAGGTGAATTCCCGTCGTGATCCTTAATTTTACCTTCTATGTATGGGCTAGAATATGGGAGTAAGCACGGGGAGTGTGTGGGAATAACCACGAACGAATTAGTTGATTTGCTTTGGGATTTTGTTTTAATTGCCGTTAATGGCTACTTTGTTGCTGCGGAATTTGCTATTGTTCGATCGCGTAGAACGCGTTTAGAACAATATGTACAACAGGGTAATAAGATTGCTCGTCACGCGATGGATGTCATCGATAAGATTGATGCATATTTATCTGCAACACAACTTGGGATTACATTGGCTTCGCTGGGATTAGGGTGGACTGCACAGCGATCAATAACTCCAATTCTTGTGGCGATATTCGGTGAGGTTCATGACATATCTCATCGTGTTCTTGGGTTTATTTCGGCCATTATTGCTTTTTTACTGGTCACTTTTTTACAAATAGTTTTTGGTGAGCTTGCGCCTAAATCATTGGCCATATCACGTGCTGAATCCTGGTTAATGGTAACTGCTCTTCCGCTCAAGGGTTTTTATCGTGTGATGTATCCTGCGATTTGGTTACTTAATGCAACGGCAAGAAATGTGCTACGCATGGCACATATTACTGCATCCACACGAGAAATTGCACATTCAGAAGAAGAATTGCGCATGCTTGTTGCACAGAGCCATGAGAGCGGTGTGATCGATGAGACAGAGCGTGAGTTATTTAACAATGTATTTGTATTTGCTGACCGAGTTGCACGGGAAATTATGGTGCCAAGAACAGATATGATAGCATTGTTTACAGATCAAACCATCGAAGAATGCTTGGAAGAGATTCAACGTGAACGGCATACGCGATTTCCACTATGTGAAGACGATAAAGATCATGTAATTGGTATCATTCATAGTAAAGACTTGTTTAGTTTTGCGTTACAAACACCTAAACGAGAAGGATCCATTCGCTCACTTGCGCGTAAAGTGGTTAGTGTACCTGAAGCGTTAGGTATTGATGATGTGTTAAAGGTTTTGCAAAAAGAGCGATCAAGCCTGGCCATTGTCATTGACGAGTACGGCGGAACAGCAGGTATGGTTAGTTTAGAGGATGTTATCGAGGAACTTGTCGGAGAAATTCAAGATGAGTTTGATGAAGAACGGCCACCTATTGAAGAGCGAGAAGGCTATCTGTCTGTTGACGCACGCATGTTGATTGAAGAAGTTAATGAATTATTTGGTTTCTCATTGTCCGATGAAGAAGTGGATACGGTAGGTGGTTGGGTTTATGCACAACTAGTGGATCCGCTCAAAGTTGGAATTGAGGTTGAATATGAAGGGGCTCGTTTTGAAGTTGCGGAAACGGATAACTTGCGAATTACGCGGTTACATGTGTATCCCCCTGAAGTACCTTCTGACGATGAAGCAACCGATGAATGGAAAAAGGGCCAAGAAGAATAATCCTTTTTCTACATCGAATAGTAACACCCATGCATAAGAGATGTATGGTACAATAAATGATGTGGTGGCTTTAAAGAGGGATGATCCATGGGTGATAAGGTGGCGATTCGTTTTCAACCACAACGAGCTGAGATTGCAGTCGAACGCGGGCAAACAGTTCTTGAGGCTGCACGAATAGGGAAAGTCGGGCTCACGCATAAGTGTGGTGGGCATGGTACGTGTGGAACATGTAAGATTCAGATTGAAAGTAAGACACCTTTAGAGAGCCCAACAAAAGTTGAGCTTAGGCATTTGTCCGATAGTCGTCTTGAGATAGGCTTTCGTTTGGCATGTCAGTGCAAATTGACAGGTCCTGCAACAGTCATGATACCGGAAGATCCTTTGCGTCGTGTTGTACGTGAGTTGCTTGATGCACAACGGCAAGAGCGCCAACTATCTGTACTTGAATTTGAAGGACAGCCATTTGAGGCTGCAGATACGCGCGATTAGTATGATTGAAGTCACAGGAGCAGATCACATGCGCTCATCGCACATGTGATCTGCTCCTGTGTTTCTGGGGGTGAGAAGAGTGGTAGCGTACATCTATATCCTCGAGTGTTCAGATGGGACATACTACACTGGTTGGACAACACAAGTCGAGCGAAGAGTCGCCATGCACCAACGTGGAAAAGGCGCACGCTATACGCGCGCGCGATTACCTGTTACACTTTGTTATGTAGAGGAAGTAGCTGATCGCAGTTTGGCATTAAAGCGAGAATATCAAATCAAGCAATTATCACGGGTTGAAAAAGTGCGACTTATTGACTCTTCAAGTATAGGACTCGCTACTGAGATGATGGAGAATTGAAGAAACGTAGTTTTCCGTCTGTGTAAATGGTGGGATTCCTTGATAGGTGTCAACTGCCTCTGGACCAGCATTATATGCTGCAAGTGCAAGTGAAGTGTCTCCGTTATAACGATTTAATAATCCACTTAGATACTGCATTCCACCCTCTAAATTTGACACTGGATTATAAGCATTTGATACGCCGAGCATCTTGGCTGTAGAAGGCATGAGTTGCATTAATCCCATAGCACCTGAAGATGATGTAGCAGTAGAGGAAAATCCAGACTCTTGTTGTACAACTGCTGCCACAAGCTTTGGATCAAGTCCATAGCGCGGTGAAAGTTGGTTAATTAATGGCATAATAGAAGAAAACCCTGTCATTCCTGATGAATCTGGTGGGACGTTAGTTGGTTGTTGCGTTGTATCGGTCGAAACGATAGGATTACCAGGAATGCTATCTATAGGATCTGAAAGTAGAGATTGCCCTAATCCTGAAATCGAAGACATTTGACTAGGGTCAAAGTTTTGCATGGGTAGTGAAGGTAAAAGATTTAACAGATTGGAGTTTACTGAACCATCGGCTCCGTTACTGCCGCTTAATTGAGCAGAAAAATCACTTTCTAATTGCATAGTAAGCAGAGCTTCCAACAGCATAGCTGACTCCGCGGTGGAAGGGGACCATGGTGTTTGATTGCTTGAGGGTATGCTAGATTGATTTGCGGCAGTTAAATAACTTGCAAATGAGTTGGCAAGGTTAGATGTGGGTGTTGTTTTATTGCCAGTATTATTGGTGTGTGCCGGTGGCGTTAGATCGTTAACAATTCGCAAAACATTCACTTCCTTTTTTCTTTCCCCATGCTAGTAGACTCGATTATAATAAGTATGCAAGTAGTTTATCAAATGGCTGATGTGGCGTAAACCACAGATAGGAGATTGTATGCGGTTATTAAGAAAGTATTTTGTAAATGGTGTAATAACTATTGTACCGATTGGTATCGTCGTATGGGTTGTCGTCCAATTATTTAATTTCTTCGATAATATCTTAGGTAGCCAAATCACAACTATTGACCACCATTATATACCGGGTCTCGGATTGTTATTGACAGTGATTCTCATAACGATAGCAGGAGCACTTACGACACATTGGTTTAGTCGTACGCTATTTACGAGTGTGGATCATATGTTAAAGCGTGTTCCTTTTATTAAAAGTTTATATGGTCTAGTGAAAGATACGATTGAATCTGTGGTAGGTCAACGACATGCTTTTCAAAAGGTCGTATTACTCCATCTTCCAGGTTCCGATGTAGAGTTAATTGGTTTTCTCACGCGTTCAGAAGGTCTTGAAATGTTTACGCAAGAACAAGATGGCGTGCAAAGTGTTGAAAAAATGGCGGTTTTTATTCCTCAGAGTTTTCAAATGGCTGGCATAACAATACTTGTTCCAAAGGATCGAGTCAAAATTCTTGATTTACCTGTTGAAGAAGGAATCAAGTTTGTCTTTTCTGGTGGTTTATCGCGGCAACAAGAAATGAATCCGCAAGGACCTGCATTAACGCTTTTTCACATTTTTGGGGATAAAAAATCACCGCCACTCATTTGAACGATGTGGATAAGTCATGAGTCCTGACAAGGGTCACTGCTTTTTGTAGGTACTGTCTCGTCAGTGACCGTTCTTACATTGGCTTGTAGTGAACTGACAAGAAGATGCGCTAAGGGATCTACAAGTTCCTCAAGTGATTGACCATCTGGCTCGATTAACGACATCATCAAAACCTCGTGGATGGCACCAAGCCATGCGTATGCAGTCATCTGAACATTGAGTGGAGCTACAGATCCATCGTCAACGGCAGTTTGTAAATGTTTGGCGATAAGCGTTGCAAATGCGCGATGCGCTGCCATGACTTGCCGATCAAACGCCCGCCCTAGCCCCGTGGCCTCGATAAATAAGAGCCGTGTGGCTTTTTCGTGTCTTGAAAAGGTGCGCAATACAGTTTGTAATGCTCCTTCGATTTTATCTACAGCACCTTGTCGAACATCAATTGCATCGTCGACATCGCGTACAATCCGGTGTACAAGAGTTTGGAGCATAGCTTCAAAGATAGCCTTCTTACTTGGAAAGTGAAAATAGAAGGCGCCTTTTGATGTTTCTGATTCTCTTGCTATATCGTCGACTTGTGTATCTGTATATCCCTTTTCGGAAAATAAATCGACTGCCGCATCTAAAATGCGCTGTCGTGTCTGTTCTTTATCTCGCCGTTTGATAAGTCTTCCTCCTTGCTATTATTTCATTTGGAAACTATATCCTAATGTCAAAAATCTCTGACGTAATTCTTCAATATGTTCTTCGTTCCTTGTTTCTACAGCCATATCAACTTCTACATGCCCAAGGATAAGCGATTGCCCTAGTCGATGATGTTCGATAGAGACGATGTTTGCTCCCACATCAGCTACTGCTGCAACAAGGTTGGCAAGTGATCCAGGACGATCAGGAAGAGTAGTGACGAATCGTGCATGCCTTCCTGCTGCTACGAGCCCGTGTTCAATGATGCGAGAAAGTAGCATCATATCAACATTGCCACCAGATATGACAACAGCTACGTGTTTATTTTCAAAGGGAAGATGATTGGTTAAAATCGCAGCTAATGCAGATGCACTTGCGCCTTCAGAGACGACTTTGGAACGCTCCATGAGCATGACCATAGTTCTTGCAATGGCCTCATCTTCAACTACAAATACATCATCCACAAGGTTCTTCACTGTATCATAGGTTAAATTACCTGGCCGTTTGACTGCGATGCCGTCTGCAATCGTTGAAACAGTGTCAAGCGTTGTAATATCTCCTGCGTCTAGTGAGCGACGAAAACAGGCTGCACCAGAGGCTTCAACGCCGTATATCTTAATGTCAGGTTTGATGGCTTTGGCTGCAATGGCAATACCCGATATAAGCCCACCTCCTCCTATGGGCGCCACAATGGCATCTAGGTGTTGGTTCTGTTCAAGCAGTTCTAACCCAATGGTACCTTGACCTGCGATGACATCGGGATCATCAAAGGCATGAATAAAAGTGTAACCTGTTTCTTCTTGTAATTCTTTAGCTTTTGCATAGGCATCATCGTAACTTTGTCCATGCAAGACGATCTCAGCACCATAGCGGCGCGTAGCTTCAACTTTTGAAAGTGAAGCCATTTTTGGCATTACAATCGTACAAGGGATATTTAGTAGGCGGGCAGCATAAGCCACGCCTTGAGCGTGATTTCCAGCTGATGCGGCGATCACGCCGCGACTGCGCTCATCGGGTGCAAGTGCGGAAATTTTGTTATATGCACCACGAATTTTAAAAGATCCGGTACGTTGCATGTTTTCAAGCTTAAGATAAATATGATTGTGACTTAACTGACTGTACGTTTGTGAACGGTCTAAAGGCGTGGTGTCAATAACAGAAGCGAGCCGACTGGCCGCGGCTTGAATATCTGAGAACGTAACTTGCATGATTGATCCTCCCTAAATAGTTTTGCGCAAAATTGCATGACTACTTCATTTTAGGTCTTTGCGTGAGTCCTAGACTGTGTTACATTGTAGCAAAAACATGCGTAAGAAGGGAGGCAAGATTAGTTGGGAGAGCAAAAAGATGTGTTAACTTCAACTCTTTCTCTCGAAGAACGAGTGAGACGGCTAGTGCGACCAAACTTACATGTCATTAAGCCGTATGTTCCTGGTCGCCCGATTGCAGATGTGCAACGTGAATTTGGATTGCACGATGTGGTAAAACTCGCTTCCAATGAAAACCCTCTCGGGCCTTCACCAAAGGCACTTGATGCTATTTCAGACTTGCTTCTGGAGTTAAACCGCTATCCTGATGGAGCAGCTCAAGATGTGCGCACGGCAATTGCACAACATGTTCACTTACAACCTGAGCAAGTATTTGTAGGAAACGGATCAGATGAGATTATTAAAATGATTGCTGAGACGTTTTTACAACCAGGAGATGAAGTGATTGTTCCTTTTCCATCATTTGCACAGTATAACTTTGGTGCGCAAGTAATGGAAGCGAAGATTATTCCTGTTCCTTTAACTAAGCATTTTCAATATGACTTTTTAGCCATGCAGAATCAGATTACTGACAAGACCAAACTGATTTATGTATGCTCGCCCAATAACCCTACGGGTACGTGGGTAACACATACGCAAGTTAAAGAATTTCTGGAAAGCATCCCCGATGGGGTTATTGTCGTACTTGATGAGGCATATCTCGAGTATGTGGATACACCTGACCCATTGCGTTCATTAGAATTTGTGACAGAAGGTAAAACGGTTTTATCTTTACGTACTTTTTCAAAAATGTATGGCCTTGCAGGATTACGCCTTGGATACGCTCTAGGTGATGCAGGTCTAATTAAATATTTGCATCAAGTACGGGAACCCTTCAATGTAAATGCTGTGGCACAAGTAGGAGCAACTGCTGCACTACAAGATACGGAACATGTAATTAAGTGTAAAGTTGCGAATCACGAAGGCCGCTTGCAATATTACGAAGGTCTTACACAACTTGGTTTAGAGTATATTGAGACTCAAGGTAACTTTTTATTGGCTAAAGTGGGCAATGGAGTGCATGTATTTCAAGAGTTAGAGCGTCATGGTGTGATCGTACGTGCAGGCTTTCCTGGTCTTGATGAGTATATACGAATTAGTATTGGCACGGAAGAGGAAAATAGAAGATGTTTGCAAGCACTCGAACAAGCACTCAAAGAGATGTAAAATAGAGAAGTACAATAGAGATAAAATAGTTGTATAGAGAGAGGGAGTTTTGGAGATGGCTGAGGATCGATTAAGAGAATTACGTAACGAATTGGATGAAATTAATGACGATTTATTGTCCTTATTAAGTAAAAGAGCTGATATTGTTCAGCGCATTGGCCAGATTAAACAGGCGCGTGGGATGCTTACTTTTGATCCAGAGCGTGAAAAAGAACAACTTGATCACTTGGTTCAACAAAACCCAGGACCCTTTTCTGATGGTGCGATTCGTCATTTATTTAAACAAATTTTTCAGGTTTCACTTGGATTACAAGAAGAACAACGCAAACTACTTGTGAGCCGTTCTCGTACAACTGTTGACACGGTTGTGAGTGTGAAAGGAATAGAAATTGGTGGCGGAAAGCCAATTGTTGTAGCTGGGCCTTGTTCTGTAGAAACGCCAGAGCAGATGGAGAAAGTAGGCGCAGAATTACAAGCGCAAGGTATTCTTGTAATGCGTGGAGGTGCGTTTAAGCCACGGACGTCACCGTATGATTTTCAGGGTTTAGGAGAACCTGGGCTTCGTATGCTTAAACAGATAGGTCAAAAATATGGAATGGCCGTTGTTTCTGAAATTGTAAGTCCAAATGACGTAGAAATGGCTATACAGTATGTGGATATGATTCAAGTAGGGGCACGTAATATGCAGAATTTCGAGTTGTTAAAAGCGGTGGGTAGCACACGCGTACCTGTTCTTTTAAAACGTGGGTTATCTGCTACTATTGAAGAGTTAATCTATGCGGCTGAGTATATCGCTTCTCGGGGAAATGAAAAGATTGTACTGTGTGAGCGGGGGATCCGCACATATGAAAAGGCAACACGTAATACTCTTGATATCTCTGCTGTTCCGATCCTTAAACAAGAGACACATCTACCGGTGTTAGTAGATGTCACTCATTCCACAGGGCGCAAAGATATTATGACTCCAGTGGCGAAAGCCGCACTAGCAGTTGGAGCGGATGGAGTGATGGTTGAGGTTCATCCTGATCCAACAGTTGCTTTGTCAGATGCTAAGCAACAAATGAATTTTGCGGAGTTTGAATCATTTATGGCTGAGCTTCGTCAGAGTCATATGATCCCTGATCTTGAGGCCATTGTAAATCGCGGCTAGTTTTCATGATCGTAGCCATAGACAAATGCAAACAGAGTAGCCACATCCTATGTGGCTACTCTGTTTGCATTTGTCACAAACTAATCATTAACCACTTCTATAAGTGGTTGATCATGAGAGATAAAAATGGGAAACTAAATATGCAAAATAAAGTATATATAGTATTTTTATGGAGGAATGGTTTATGTACGTCGATTTGCTGATCAGTAACGATAAACCTGATCAGGATTCTACCCAGAGGGTATTTTTTTCATGGCTGTCTAATGATGAGATGTCTAGCGTTATACGTAACATCATCATGGAGTGGGGGAGGGTTGTTGGGTATAGTGAAAATCAACGCGCATTGAGTGACGTCCAGTTTCGCATATGGGAAAGTACGATGCGACTTGCCCCTTTTCCTATGATCGGGATCATCACTAAAAATAATACAAAAATCGGTTTGGTCTGTGCATCAAATTGGGCAATTGCTTCTTGCATATATATTGAGCATCTCGAAGTAGCTCCTACTGTACAGCATGAAATAGAGCGGTTAACATTAAGTGAAACATTATTGCGAGCAGTGATTGATTGTAGCATGGATTGCGGATATCACGGGTGGATTGCGTTTTCACCAAGGAACATGAATGTAAGTTTTTACACACAACTGGGGTTCTCTAAATATGATGAATTCACTTACCGAAGAATGGGCTATTATTCAAATGTGCAACTTCCACTCGTATAACCGAGTGGAAGTTTATATAGTAAGTTTGGAGAAACGGTTAAGCCCAAGGTTTATGTACCATAAGGTATCCTATTCCTCCGAGTAGTCCTAAAGCCGCTCCCATGACACAGTAACTTTCTACACGCAAAAGTTTTAATTCATCACGAGCGTATAATTTTTGGCTGTCTGCGATGATCCGCAGTCTGCGAAAAACAATGCCGCGAATGAGTAAAAAGACCAGTATGTATAGTAACATGGAAACAAGCAACCACATTTGCAATAATAATTTCCACGAAGTTACTACAAGTAGTAACGCTCCAGTAATCCACATGGTGTAGTTAGCGATGCGGTCAGTTACTTGATAACGCCGAAAAAATGATTGCACGCTTTCCACATCTTTTAGTCTCGGAATCGTGAAGAAGACGCTTATTTTTGCCAATACTGCGAGTAGATGTACGGATAATATAGAATAGAATAACATATCGAGCCTCCACTAATTGCTTATGTACATTTGTCCGTACAACAGTTTAGCACATTCTGAATTGATTTGGGAGTGAGTGAAGTTTTCATGCATATATCTATACAACCTGAAACGAAAAGGATCCTACATCATTATCACTCCTTGAGAATTTTTGAGGTAGCTGGTAATGCAGGATGAGGAATGTCAGAACAGGTGAGGATCGCCTGTATGATTGGGTCAAAAGATGATGTATACTGGGAAGAAGATGGACTTAGTATTTATGTCACCCCGAGCGTTCGACAGTATTTCGGAGAATATCTTATTTTACGAGGTACAAAGACATTTATTTTGTCTAATGGCGAAGAGTCGGTTTATCTCGGTACGGTGGATCCATCGTAAAGCAAAAAAATGTTGCCTATATCCTGCAACCTTTTTGTATTGCGAGCGTAGATACTGTTAGGAGATTAAGGGAGGTTGGGTGAGTATGGCGTTATTTAAAAGGATTCGCGATATCACAGCTGCATCGGTTAATGATATATTAGATAAGGCAGAAGACCCAGTGAAGATGGTCAATCAATTCTTGCGAGATATGGAATCGGATATTAACGAAGCAGAAGGTGCAGTAGCAAAGGAAATTGCTGTAGAAAAACGATTTTTAGAGCAACGTAACGAAGCGCTTGCCATCGTAGCAAAGCGTCAGGAACAAGCTGAAAAAGCCTTGGTACTTGGCAATGAGGATCTTGCACGCAAAGCACTTCAAGATAAAAAAGAACAGCAAGAAAAAGCTGATGCCCTTGGTCAGGAGTATGATAAGGCAAAAGCTCTCTCTGATAATCTACGAATGAAACTTGATGAAATGAAAAACGAGTATCAAAAGATGAAAAGTAAACGCGAGATGTTGGTCGCTCGTGCAGAAGCCGCTAAGGTTCAAACACAAGTCAACCATGCATTAAATGGATTTAACTCTGACAGTGCAACTCGCGGTTTTCAACGGATGGAAGAACGAGTCAATGTCATGGAGTCGCAAGCACAAGCAAGTGAAGAAATGAGACATCAAAAACCTTCATTAGACGACGAATTTAAACAACTTGGCGATAGTGAAGTCGATGATGAGTTGGCCGCATTGAAATTAAAGCTTGCGCAAAAGGCAGATGCCTAATTAAAGCAAGGATACTGCACATGCCGTATTCCCATTGCGTACATGTATTGAGTGTGCGTGGGTATGGCACGTGCAGTTTTGTATTTCATAAAGGGCGATACAATTGCAGTTTACTCTAGTTATTCCTCGAGTTGGTTACCTGGCGGTTCACTACCTGGTGGTGGAACTGTGCCGCTAGAAAATGCTGGATTCTCATCTTTAAATGCAGATGTGACTTGCTGCTGTGGTTCCCATGGTGTTACTTTTCCTAATCGATCGTGAGGATATAGGGAGGCACCATATGGTCCTTCTGGGAACTCCTCGTTTTGTATGGTTTGCCACGTATTCGTGATGTACCTTAATTCATTGGTCAATTTTTCTTGATGGCTTTTATCGTTGTTTTGAACCATGCAAACTCCCTCCTCCATTAAATAGGTGTAAAACACTCAGGTACAAGTTTATTGCAGTATGAAAAAACATAAATGTCTGCGTCTGCGTATAGGTTGCCCTAAAAGAACAAAAAACAAAAGAAAAAGTATTGAAAAGGAGAATAGATATGGTCTTTGGAAGCCAATTGGGCATGTTGTGGCTGGTCTTTTTTTTGGTTTCAGGTTGTTCTTGGCTGATGTATGTATTAATTGTGAAGCAACAAAATAGGCGATTGAAAACAGATGTGTTATTACAACTACGTGGTGCTAGAGGTATCGCAGTTACTTCGATGCAAGAAGGTGGAGGAGGATTTGTACGGATTGGTAGCGATATTTGGCCTGTAGTCGCATTAGGGATACAATGTTCTAGTATCTCTGCAGGCCAATTTGTTCGTATTCAAGATATTCGAGACAATCAGTTCATTATATCGGGGATAGAAGAATAATCATGCAATTGCACTTGTAACATGGTGCAATTTATAGGGATTGAAGAAATTTATGTGATGGATGAGGAATGGGTGATCGTTTGACAACGTCATGGGAAGAGTTACGCGCAAAATTAGCATTACTTCCAGAGAAACCGGGATGTTACCTGATGAAGGATGCAGATGGGAAAGTCATCTATGCAGGTAAAGCGAAAGTGCTGAAAAATCGAGTGCGATCTTATTTTACGGGCAGTCATGACGGAAAGACCCAACTCCTCGTGAGCCACATTGTGGATTTTGAATATATTGTAACTGATACTGTCGCAGAGGCACTGGTTTTAGAATGTAATCTGATTAAACACTACAGTCCACATTATAATATTATGTTAAGAGATGATAAAACATATCCATATATCAAGATTACGCGTGAAGAGCATCCACGCTTAGAAATCGTGAGAAAGATTCAGAAAGATAAAGCGGCTTATTTTGGCCCCTATCCAAATGGAGGAGCGGCATCTGAAACAAAAAAACTTTTAGATCGGTTATACCCATTGCGCAAATGTAAAAAACTAAAACCCAAGGTCTGTCTTTATTATCACATTGGACAATGTTTGGCACCTTGTGAATTTATTGTAGAAGAACAAACATATCAACAACTAGTAAAAGAAATTACTGATTTTTTGAATGGTGGATATGAGGCGATTACAGCTGATTTAGTTAAAAAAATGGAACATGAAGCAGAAGCAATGAACTTTGAACGAGCCGCTGAGTTACGTGATTTAGTGATACACATTGGACGTGTCATGGAGACACAAAAAGTAACGCATGCAGATCGCGTGGATCGTGATGTGTTTGGCGTTTATGCAGACAAAGGGTACATGAGCATTCAAGTGTTTATTATCCGTCAAGGAAAAATGATCGAGCGTGCTGCATCTGTTTTCCGATATCACAGTACAGAATCTGAAGATATTTCGTCATATATTGCACAGTTTTACTTTGATAATCCGGATGTGCCAAAGGAAGTATGGATTCCTGAAGATGTGGAATTGGATGGATTTCAGGAGTTTTTAGGTGCTAAAATCATGCAACCCAAACGCGGTAAAAAATACGATTTAGTTGAATTGGCTACTAAAAATGCAAGGCTTGCACTTGAAGAAAAGTTTCGATTGATGGAACGGGATGAGCGCAGAACAGTGAGTGCCATGCAGGAATTAACAGATGTACTTGGGCTTCCTGAACTTCATCGCATAGAAGCGTTTGATAACTCCAATACGCAAGGAACAGATCCCGTGGCTGCTATGGTTGTTTTTGTGGATGGACAGCCAGCGCGAAATGAATATCGTAAATTTAAAATAAAAACAGTTATTGGTCCTGATGACTATGCCTCTATGCGTGAAGTCATTCGAAGGCGGTATACGCGTGCTTTAAAAGAACAGCTAACACTACCTGACCTCATCATGGTTGACGGTGGTAAAGGGCAAATTGCGGCCGCTATTGATGTATTAGAAAATGAACTATCGCTAGACATCCCTGTCTGTGGTCTTGCGAAAGATGATAGACATCGCAGTCATCAATTATTTTTAGGAGAGGAACTTGATCCAGTAGCATTAGATCATGGAACATCAGCATTTCATTTATTGCAGCGGATTCAAGATGAAGTGCATCGTTTTGCAATTACATTTCATCGTGGGACTCGACAAAAAAATTCATTGCACAGCTTATTGGACGAGATTCCTGGTATCGGGGAAGCACGACGAAAACAATTATTAAGACACTTTAATTCTCTTAATGAGATGAAAAATGCACCGCTCGAAGAGTTTCGTAAGGCAGGTATTGGGGATCGATTGGCACGCCAAATTGTTGCGCATTTACAATCATCGTAAATGCTTTTAAAATATTTATAAATTAATTTCTCATTTCGCGAGATTCCATTAGTAATACCTATGCTTTTCAAAAGGTTACGTTAGGTCCATGGGGATTGGTCGTACCGCTTGCAGCAAAAGCAGATGTTACATTGCCGCTTGATCGTATGGCGCGTTTGGCTCTTGCAAAAGATGCCAATGCTATTGTAACTGTTGATGATGTCAGTGGATTGTCATGGAGCGCCAGCATTCCTGTTTCATAGTAACGAATAAGTTGTTTTAAAACCATTGACTTAAAAAGTCACAGTGTGATAAAGTGATTCAATAATAAATTTAAAATTAAATACTCTTATCGAGAGTGGCGGAGGGACTGGCCCGACGAAGCCCGGCAACCGTCCTTTGCATATGCAAAGGAAAGGTGCCAATTCCAGCAGAACGTTGTGTTCTGGCAGATAAGAGGGAGACGTGAGCGATTGGCACCCCCTCTTTTACTAAGAGGGGGTGTTTTGATATGGGATTTATTGATATAAAGAATCAACCTCCTTTCAAGTTTTCAGTGGCTCAGCTGCATGATTACCAGACGGAGTTTGGAGAATTAATGGTACAAATCAATGTTGCGTATGAGACTTACGGTACACTGAATGCACAGGGAACTAATGCGATTTTACTATGCCATGCACTAACAGGTGACGCGCACGCTAGTGACGATGCCAATGGAACTGGGTGGTGGGAACCACTTGTGGGACCCCATCGAACGATAGATACAACTCGTTATTACGTTATTTGTATGAATGTACTTGGGGGGTGCTCAGGCACGACAGGACCTGCAAGCATCAAGCCATACAGTGATCAAGTATACGGCCAAACGTACCCAGTAATCACAATACGCGATATGGTACACGTGCAATATCGCGTATTACAACAGTTAGGCGTAAAACAATTGCATGCGGTGATAGGTGGATCAATGGGTGGCATGCAAGCACTAGAGTGGTCAATTATGTATCCGGACATTGTTGAACACGCTGTGATTATTGCAGCAAATGCAGAGTTTTCTGCTATGGGACTCGCATATAACGAAGTGATGCGGCAGGCCATTACCAGTGATCCTGAGTATGCGGATGGCAACTATGCTAATCTTGGGAAGTTTCCTGAAAATGGTATGAGGATTGCTCGCATGGTTGGCATGATCACATACAGAACAGCCAAATTATTTGACGAACGATTTGGCCGCTCATTCTCAGATCAACATCTATTTGATCCTGAAGTAGGAAGATATTTGCGATATCAAGGCGATAAATTTTTGGCGCGGTTTGATCCCCAATCCTATTTAACATTACTGCGTGCAATGGACTTACACGATATTGGCACTGAACGTGGTGGAATAAGCGAAGCCTTTAAAAAAATTCGAGCGGAGTTGCTTTGGATTGGCATTCGCGATGATCTTCTTTATCCACCCGAAAAAATCAGAGAAACAGTAGCAAAGGCGCAAGCCAATGGTGTGATTGCCTCATTTGCAGAGATCGACAGCGATTATGGACACGATGCATTTTTATTGGAATTCGAACAACTAGAAGCACTCATTTCTCCTTTTATCAATCAATTGTATTTGGGTGAACAGGCATTGTAGGAGGATGAAAAGAGAAAATATGAAGACGATACATGTAGGCTTATTTGGTTTAGGCACAGTAGGTGCAGGCGTGGTGAAGTCGCTGATCACTAATGAAGAGCATATTGCGAGTAGAACTGGTTTTCGAGTGCAAGTTAAGCACGCATTAGTGCAATCTTTTGTAAAAGAACGTTCGGTGAGCGTTCCAGCTGAGTTTTTGACGATGGACGCGCAAACTATTTTAGTGGATCCTGATATATCGATTGTGGTAGAAGTGATGGGTGGGGTTGAGCCTGCACGCACGTATATTTGTGCAGCACTGCTCGCACGTAAGCATGTCGTTACTGCAAATAAGGAACTCCTTGCGAAGCACGGTCCTGAGCTGATGGCTCTAGCTGCTCACATGGGAGTGCGGTTGTTATTTGAGGCTAGTGTAGGCGGTGGGATTCCTATTGTTCGAACATTACAGGCGTATCTCACAGCCAATCGAGTATCCTCTATTCGAGGAATTCTCAATGGTACATCCAACTATATGTTAACTCAAATGCAAGTCAAACAAGTAACATTCGCTGATGCATTGATGGATGCACAAAGATTAGGTTATGCGGAAGCAGATCCACAAAGTGACGTAGAAGGATATGATGCAGCCTATAAGTTGTTAATACTTTCTAATATGGTTTTTCCCGTTCAAAGTACGCTAAACGATATAAAGCGTAAGGGAATCGTCGACATTACACCGGATGACATCGATTTTGCTAGTCAAGTAGATTGTGTTGTGAAACTGATTGCACAAGCCTCTTATGTAGACGGTTGTGTTCATTTAGATGTTTCTCCTAGACTGATTGATCGGTTAGATCCTCTAGCTACAGTTCGAGATGTTTTTAATGCAGTCACGGTTAGCGCGGATGTTGTGGGAGATCTCACGTTTATAGGGCGTGGTGCAGGAGAAATGCCAACTGCGAGCGCGATTATTGAAGATATTGTAGAAGTTTTGCGCTCCCCACGGACAAGCGTACAACCATTAGAACAACATAAAGCGGTTGGACAAGACGAGCAGGTAGAGTTTTTGAAGCGTAAAGAGTACTATGTTCGAATTGATTTGGCAAATCCTATATCCAATGATCGGATCAATGAAGAGATGCGTGTGTCCTTTCGTGAATCAGAAAAGGTTATACAAATAGGACATTCTAAACATCAATTGTCTCATGGATTTCTTATAGCTACTGAGGATGAAGAGCGCATTTTACTTTTTGTAAGAAAGCTGAAGGCCATTAAATGTGTTGTATTCCCGTACGAAGGGGATAAACTAAGCATTTTACCCGCTCAAGCGATGGTTTTGTAAAGAACGTAGCCAGAGTTAAAAATAGTTGCAGGTAGGGGTGTTGTCCTTGACATTGTCATTCCAATATCGCTACAATTTAGAATGCATGCATAGGCATTAATGCAATGGTTAGGAAGGGGGCTAGTCGGTGTCTACTGTAACTGCCAATCATCGTGACTTTTTATTTCGCCGACTTCATACACTCGCTGGAGTAGTGCCAGTTGGTTTGTTTTTGATTGAGCATTTTTTCACCAATGCAACAGCGACGGAGGGACCAGCCGCTTTTAATAATGCGGTTAACACGATTCAACATATTCCATATTTACATGTGGTCGAATTTGTATTTATCTTTCTTCCGCTGATTTATCATGGGGTATACGGACTTTATGTAGCATTTACATCGGGATATAATGCACAACAATATTCGTGGCTTAGAAACCGGATGTTTGCGCTACAACGTATCACTGGGGTTATAACATTTATTTTTATTGTCTATCACTTATGGACGACAAGGTTTAGTGGGCATGAACCGAATTTTAATTTTGTACATACCCTTGTATCTGATCCAATTAATTTTTGGATTATGGTTATCGGCGTCGTTGCTTCTACATTTCATTTTTCAAATGGATTGTGGTCTTTTATGGTTCATTGGGGTATCACAGTGGGGCCGCGTGCACAGCGTATCTCTGCAGTTGTGTTGATGGTATTTTTTGTTTTAATGGCGTTTGTTGGGATTGATTCGTTGATCGCTTTTGTGCAAACTGCGTAAGGGCGCTGTGGAATGGCTCAACCTGTTTAGGGGGAATGTAACATGGCTTCGCAACGAATTATCGTTGTGGGTGGCGGACTTGCGGGTCTTATGGCCACAATCAAGATTGCAGAATCAGGGATTCCAGTGGACTTGTTTTCATTGGTACCTGTCAAACGTTCACATTCAGTGTGCGCGCAAGGTGGAATTAATGGTGCTGTAAATACAAAGGGAGAAGGCGATTCTCCTTGGGTACACTTTGATGACACAATTTATGGCGGGGACTTTCTGGCCAATCAGACACCTGTCTTAAATATGTGTGAAGCAGCTCCAGGTGTGATTCACTTACTAGATCGCATGGGTGTCATGTTCAATCGTACACCTGAAGGATTACTTGATTTTCGCCGTTTTGGAGGCACAAAACATCACCGAACGGCTTTTGCAGGAGCGACGACAGGTCAGCAAATGTTATACGCACTCGATGAACAAGTACGCCGATTTGAAGCGGGTGGACTTGTTCAAAAATATGAGGGCTGGGAGTTTACAAAAGCTGTAATCGATGAAGATCAAGTATGTCGCGGGATTATTGCTCAAGATTTACGGACAATGGAAATCAAGTCGTTTGCGGCTGACGCAGTCATTCTTGCCACTGGTGGAAATGGAATTATATTTGGCAAAAGCACGAACTCTATTATCAATACTGGTACTGCAGGTTCTTCTGTTTATCAGCAAGGGTTGACATATGCAAACGGGGAATTTATTCAAATTCATCCTACAGCCATTCCTGGTGATGATAAGTTGCGGTTGATGTCTGAATCCGCACGTGGTGAAGGTGGACGCATTTGGACGTATAAGGATGGTAAGCCGTGGTATTTCTTGGAGGAAAAATATCCTGAGTACGGTAATCTTGTACCTCGTGATATAGCCACAAGAGAAATTTTTCATGTTTGTATTGATGAAAAACTTGGTGTCAATGGCGAGAATATGGTGTATTTAGATTTATCCCACATTCCGGCAGCTACACTTAATGTGAAACTTGGTGGCATCCTAGAAATTTACGAAAAGTTTGTCGGAGATGATCCGAGGAAAGTACCTATGCGTATTTTTCCAGCAGTACATTATTCGATGGGCGGACTTTGGGTAGATTTTGAACAGATGACGAAGGTAAAAGGTTTGTTTGCATGTGGCGAGGCTGAATATCAATATCATGGAGCGAACCGTCTTGGGGCAAACTCATTATTGTCATCGATCTACGGTGGCATGGTGGCTGGACCATCTGCTGTTCGTTATATTCATGGATTGAGTAAGTCTGTTGATGCTATGTCAAATACTACATTTGAACGATATCGTCAAGAAGAGCAAGATAAGTATGAGTCCCTTCTAAAAATGGATGGCACAGAAAATCCGTATGTGATTGGTCGAGAACTTGGTCAATGGATGACTGACAATGTTACGGTTGTTCGTTACAATGATCGCTTGAAAAAGACGGATGATAAGATTCAAGAACTTATGGAGCGATACAAACGGATTGGGATGGCAGACAAGTCTAAATGGCAAAACCAAATGGCGCCTTATACGCGTCAGTTATGGAATATGCTCGAACTTGCGCGTGTTATTACGATTGGTGCATTGTTGCGCGATGAGAGCCGCGGGGCTCACTATAAGCCGGATTTCCCGACACGCGACGACGAGCGGTTTCTTAAAACAACACTCGCCAATTGGACGCCTGATGGTCCTAAAATCACTTATGAAGAAGTCGATGTCTCTTTAATTCGTCCGCGGGAACGCAGGTATGATGTGAGCAAGGAGGCGACGGTCTAATGAGTGCGATTGAACAAGACGTACAATCAAAGAAAAAAAATATTCGCTTACTCATTGAACGGCAGGATGATCCCAATAGTCCTTCATACACGGAAACATTTGATATCCCTTGGCGACCGGGAATGAATGTCATCGCGGCGTTGATGGAAATTCAACGTAATCCCGTGAATGCTCGTGGTGAGAGTGTACGCCCGGTCACTTGGGAGTCCAATTGTTTAGAAGAAGTATGTGGAGCTTGCACTATGGTTATTAATGGGAAGCCACGGCAGGCATGTTCGGCATTGCTCGATCAACTTACGCAACCTATTCATATCAAGCCTATTCGGACATTCCCTGTAGTGCGTGATCTTGTGGTGAATCGTTCACGCATGTTTGACGCATTAAAACGAATTAAAGCCTGGATTCCAATTGATGGTACGTATGATTTGGGTCCTGGTCCGCGCATGCCAGAAGTAGATAGAGAATGGGCGTACGAACTAGCAAAGTGTTTTACATGTGGTGCTTGTGTTGAGGCTTGCCCGAATGTGAACGAAAAGACTTCTTTTATTGGTCCATTTGCAATTTCACAAGCGCGCTTATTCAATACTCATCCAACAGGAGCCATGCACAAACAAGATCGTTTTGAGGCACTAATGGATGAAGGTGGTATTCATGAATGTGGCAATTCGCAGAACTGTGTGCAGGTATGTCCAAAAGGCATTCCTTTAACCACATCGATTGCTGCGATGAACCGTTCTATTGATGGGTATGCATTTTCAAGCTGGTTAGGGAGATAAATAGATTTAGATATGTTCGATACATCTGGCTTTATCGTTGACCTTAAGCATGTCATGCTTAAGGTTTTTATTTATCCACTAAAATGGGAACGATTGTCTAGAACTTTTTTATTCTTTCCTGCATTTTCTATTGATATAAGGTGTGATGGTCATAGCCCAATATCAAATTCTTGTTGCACACCCTTTTTTATTGACTCATACAATACGATAACTGTATCCCTGAACCTTGTGAATGCGAACTGGAGCAAGGAGGGATAGGATAAAGTGTCCGCCGTAAGGGATGTGCGTGCAAAGTCACTCCTGACAATTCGTGAGAGAGAAGTGTTTGAACTCCTAGTACAGGATAAGACGACAAAGGAGATCGCAGAAACGCTTTTCATAAGCGAAAAGACAGTACGTAACCATATTTCTAATGTGATATGGTCATTGGTGTGAGATAAAACGCTAAAGCCTTTATATAGCATGTGGATGGATCTTATCTACCCTTGACCTTGACATAGCTAATCTTAGATTCTAGTATTGATAAGCGTAATAAGGATCTATTATCGGAGGATTAGTTATGCCATATTATTTATTGAAATATTTAAGCGTACATACGGTTGAGCAATTTTATTCATTATTACTCGCTACGGTTGGATTTCTCATTTTAATGATTGTATCCATCGTCTATATGGTTGGTCTAAGGAAGGCACGCATAGTAGAGCAGAACACCATTGAATTGAAAAATTCGTTTTCCGCTCTCAATACAGCGAATGAACATGGGATGCTAGAGGAGCAACGATCTAAGAAAGTGCATGTGTATTTACTGGGTAGATCTTTTTTATGGTATGGATTAGCCGCACTTTGGTTTATTGATGGGCTATTACAAATTCAACCACCGATGGCTAGTAGTATGTTTGTGGATATGGTGTTGGCACCAGTCTTAGCAGGACAACCTGCATTTTACTTACGGATGATGGGCCAAGGAATTCAGTTATGGACTGATCATCAGTTACTATCGGCAGTATTTGCGGCAATTATTCAGTTAGCTATTGCTGTCCTGCTCTTTGTGGGTAAAGATAAGTGGCTTGGGAAAGCAGGTTTATGGATCTCAATTTTCTGGGGATTGCTTGTCTGGATTTTTGGTGAAGGGCTAGGAGGCATTCTAACAGGGAATCCATCCTTTATTACAGGGAGTCCTGGTTCAGTTACTCTCTATGTTGTTTCTGCTATTTTTCTTCTAATGCCAATGAAGTTGTGGATAACAGGCAAAATGGGGAGAGTAGAACGAGCGTTTGTATCACTTTTTTGGTTTATTTGTGCTTTATGGCAAATAGTTCCTTCTGATGGCTTTTGGAATGCAAATGGTATATCCTCGCTATTTGAAAACTCGATCTCTACGCCACAACCAGCTATTCTTCAAGTGCCAATTCAATCGATTTCTTCGATTGCGACGCAAGCAGCGGTGCTATGGAATGGCATTTTTTCATTCGTGATGTTGTTACTTGCGGTTATATTTTGGTTTAAAATCGCTAAACGATTTACAATGATCCTTACTTTTACCTGGCTTTTATTTACGTGGTGGGTAGGACAAGATTTTGGTGTTGTGGGCGGTGTAGGTACTGATCCTAACACTTCTCCAATCTTCGCCCTGATCATTGCATCGTTGTGGGTACAGGATAGTGTGGATATACCAGCTATTTTTCTTTGGTTAAAAACATTTTTAGCAAAAGTAGAGAAGTCTCTTGCACCTGTTGTTCGCAGGGCTCCGTTACTCTATAGTGCACTAGCTACCATGATGTTAATCGTGAGTCTTCATCTGTATGATATTCCCGCACAAGGTGATACCACACTGAAAAACATTGAACAATATGCTAATCAAAGAGATCACTTTTCTAATCGCGGATTGACAAAAAAGTGGATGACGATTGACGCTAGAAAAAAACAAGTGCATATCCTGTTAATCGCTACTCAAACGGCACTTGGTGATATTGACTTTGATGGATATGCCAATGGATATATGACAATTGTTGTCCCGGTGGGGTGGACTGTTTTTGTCCTGTTTAAGAATGAACAATCCTTAGTCTATAATAGCGCGATGATCGTACCCTTTCGTGAAATTCAAGCAGGCGCTTTTACTCCTGCATTTAAAGGAGCATCAACTGTGAATCCCACAGTAGGAATACCATATGGACAAGAACAAGATTTTCAGTTTAAGGCAATACACACTGGAAAGTATGGAGTGGTATCTGCTGTCTCTGATGGTCAAGAAGATTCTGGCATGTGGGATGGTTTCGACGTTTCAGCGTCTGCCAAAAGCCCTTATATTACAGCTAAATAATGTCCATATGAATCGCATGCTACTATTCGATAGAACTTAGCATGCGATTCATAGTGCCAATGTTACTTGCAAGTCTAACAAATATCTCTTCTAGTGCAGGTGGTATATGGTTCGTATGGACATGTATAGCATCTTCTATTTCTTTCAACTGTACAGAGGTCTCTATAGTATTGAATTGTGTGTTTGTTGTAGCTATCATTCGTGCGACCAATAATTGTTCCAAGCTATTTAATGCGGCTTCAGTAGCCGCAATAAAATGTTGTACATCAGGTTGCTCTATATATGGTGCCAGTATCGTATCAGAATTTGCTTCTAAGGCAACTAGTGTGTCTGCAAAACGATGTAATCCAGTGAGAAGCCCCATGATATTGACAACAGGTAGTTTGAGTTGCACTGGTTCTGCCAGTGCTTGTTCTACAACGGTTACCGTATTCGTGCGGGCTAAACGTGTATTTTTGCGGTACTTCGATGTATTAGAATCGAGATGAAATACTGCATGAAAGTATTTCTGTTCTGCAACAATGAGCCGGTTAAAACTTTCCGGAACATTTCTTCGTTGCCATGTCGGCCATATTGCATATGCAACAAATGCTAATATGCCGCCAATTGCTGTATCGATCAGACGATCCATTGCCGTAGCAAGTGGTGCGCTTTGTTCGAAAAATGATAGCAGTACAACTACTTCAGCCGTTAATAAAGTGGTATAAATTGTATAGTTGAAATTAATGGTCGTATAGAGTGCCCACGCAAAAAGTACGACAAGTGAAAGTCCAAGTAGATGGTGAGAGTCAGGAATAAATATCATGAATAGAGTTGTGAAAGCTACACCTAAAAGAGTGCCGAGAATCCTTGCAGATCCTCGACTAAACGTTGTGAAAAAATCAGGCTTTAAAATAATGAGAGCGGTTAGTGGGATCCAGTAACCGCGCGGTAAGTGTAAGAAACGGTAAAGCAATACAGCTACTGTAAGTGTTCCTGAAAGTCTGATGGCATGTCGAAAAGCAGATGAGCGCAGTGTTACATTGGCTTTTAAAGTAGAGGACACGTCATGGATGACAGATAAAGTAGACCTTCTCAGTGTAGGCATTTCTTTTGTTGTCATTGTTATCTCAAGTGAAGGTTGACCGGAAGTAATAAAGTTACTCATGTCAAGTAAACGGCTTATGAGGTCGTTTAGACGTTCTTTTAGTTCTTGTGCTCGATCCTCATGGTCTAGCGTAGAGATCATAGTAGTGGAAATAAGCTTTTGTAACTGAGATACAGAGTCCGCAAAAGACGGATCAACGAGTGCATTCTTCTTGATAATGGGGCTGACTTTTGCAAGAATCTCACTCACCTGCTGCAAAACAGTGCGAATAAGATGTTGGTAGAGTTCAATATGACTTACACGTTCGGCATGGGTGCCATGTTCTCTATGCATAAAAAAAGCTCCATCTAAAGCTACAATATCGAGGCGTAAGCGTTCTGCTATATCTAGAAGATGAGACAAGTGATACCAATAACTTGTTTTCAGAGAAGAATCTTTTAATGATGAATTGGCTATGAGGAATGACCTTGCAACAAGTACATCTGCATCGCGTGTACGAGCTTTGGCATAGGCGGATAATGCCTTAAAGACAGTAGCTACGTCAGAAGCTTCAGTTGGAGATGGACGCACTGCATTATCAATCATCATAAGGATGATTTGGATCAGCGCTCCTGCTGCTACAAGTAGTCCTTGATAGAATGCATGCAGTGGTGTTTCGGGAAAGTTTGCAATCAGAATGAGGGAGTTTGTAGAGAGCAGCCCAATTTGTGCAGCTTCAGGACTTACAGCGACTAATAATCCAGCGATGAATCCACTGATCATCATGACAAATACTGCAAACCATAAAATATTGCCTGTGGCCGCACCAATAAATGTGGCCACGCTCATCCAAACAGCTGTTAATAGCATCGTGCGCAGACGTTTGCGATAGGTGCCTGTCATGGATGCAAAACCTGCTACGAGAGCACCTACCGCCCCCCCTAGTCCGTAAAGGATATGCCCACATAGCACTCCTGCGATGAGAGGCAGCGAGATTCCTAAAGCATTGCGCAATGCCTGACGCCATGTGATTTGTCCCATGTCTAACCGAAGTAACGAGTTTATGTAGCTCATTCTTTTTTTCTTTTTCAATGGTTAATCATCCTTTGGTATACAACCGGTGCGAGATCGCTCAGTCCTCTATCATGATCATTCTACTTATCATAAGACATTGTCATGCGTGTGCTTAGTATACAAAACAAAGCTATGTCTGTCATGTAGTGCAGTCTAGTATGCTTACATTGGATAGTTGTAAAACGGACGGTTGAGGCTTCTTATGCAATCGTGTACTCTTAGGTAGATAAGATGGATAAAAAACCATTAGAACAGGGGAGAGAGTCTATTTGAATCCATTTGTTTTTGCTTGTATCACCCCTCATGGATCAGAAATCATTGAGGAATTGGCTAAGCCGTACCCGGAACTCATGAAAAAAACGCGTCTTAGTATGGAGAGTTTAGGCGCCTCGATGAAACAGTCCAACCCGGATACGATCATTGTACTTACACCACATGGTACACGGATTGATGAACAATTTGCCATAGTTAATTGTGAACATATGTTTGGCGAAATGGAGGATTACGGAGCAAAGATATCCATGGACAGAAAAGTAGATCGGATGCTTGCAGGCGCTATCGCAGATCATGCAAAGAAAAAAGGACTTCCGGTAGCTACTTTAGGCTTTGCTACGAGTGAAGGACCGTTATCCTGTATGCCACTAGACTGGGGTGTCGTAGTACCACTTTATTTCATGCCAGAAACGTCTATTGTCGTGATTACTCCATCGCGATCACTTAGTTTTGAAGATCACTTACTATTTGGATCTGCAATGGCTGAAGCTGTTGCACAGTCTGGTAAACGTGTTGGTCTTATTGCTAGTTGCGATTGGTCTCACGCTCATGACGAAACAGGACCGTATGGATTTCATGAAGCGGCAAGACAATTGGATGAGCAAGTAGTTACACTTTTACACACTGCACATTTGGAGGGAATGATGCAGTTTGAGCCTGAGTTTATTGAACATGCTAAACCAGACGGTATTTGGCAAGCATTAATGCTAGCTGGGGCGATCGCTCCCAATGAGCGCAAGGTAGAGTTCCTTTCCTATGAAGTGCCCACTTACTTTGGCCTCATGTGTTGTGCGTTTCATTAAGATTAACAATGATTTGTGCTATACTTACTTTTGATAGCTAACTTCCTAATGTCCACTGTGACATTTTTATAAGGGCCGAATTCGTTTTGTAAACGAAACGGGGGAACCACGATTCTGGGGTGAGTAGAGAGGGTTGTGCCCACAATCCTCTCTTAGGCGAATGGCTCGCCGAACCCGTCAGCTAACCTCGTAGGCGAATAGTAGGAATGTCATCGCCATTCTACATATTCCGATGACTTGTTTACCTCATGATCTGAATTCAAACCACGGGTGCCATGTGGTTATTTTCACACGTTTTAAAAAAGGGGGCAGTCTCGAGAATGCATACTGGATTAAAAAAAGATCTATCATTTCTTGACTTAACGATGGCTTCTGTAGGAGGAATTATCGGCTCTGGATGGTTGTTTGGGGCACTCTATGCGGCCCAAGATGCTGGACCTGCTTCGATTGTGTCTTGGATCATTGGGGGAATTGCAGTTCTCTTTATAGGATTGGTATATTCTGAGTTAGGGGGTATGCTCCCGGAGTCTGGTTCAATTGTGCGTTATCCTCATTATAGCCATGGACACGTAACAAGTTTTATCATGGGGTGGGCGGCGTGGATTGCCTATTCCTCTGTGCCAGCAGTGGAGGCGGAAGGTGTGATGCAATATGCATCGCATTGGTTTCCACAACTTTGGAACTCGCATACCAATCTCTTGACAGGTTTTGGTCTTACCTGTGCGGCCATTTTAATGTTTGGATTTTTCTTAGTGAACTATTTTGGTGTGCGTTACTTTGCAAAGGTCAATACAACGATTACCTTTGTGAAATTTATCATGCCAACGCTAACAATTATTATCTTTTTGTTTACAGGATTGCATTGGGGTAACCTTACTTCTGCTGGTGGGTTTGCTCCTGAAGGTAGCTCTGGTATTTTAGTTGCGGTAGCAACATCAGGAGTCGTGTTCGCTTATTTAGGATTTCGCCAAGCGCTTGATTTAGCTGGGGAAGCACGTAATCCGCAACGAGATGTACCTCTTGCGTTACTCATTTCTATTGTTGTTGGAGTCGTTTTGTATGTTCTCTTACAATTAGTCTTTGTTGCCGGTGTTAGTCCGTCAGCACTTTCTCATGGATGGCCAAGCGTGTCATTTAACGCACCATTTGCACAATTGGCTGTCAGCTTAAATTTAGGGTGGATGGCAGTTCTGTTATATGCAGATGCCATTATTTCACCTGCAGGAACTGGGAATGTTTACATTGCCTCTACGACAAGAGTTTTATATGCATTGGCTAATAACGGGTACTTTCCACGTGCTTTAGCAAAGGTTGATCAACGCACAGGTGTACCATATGTAGCGCTTATTTCAGCTTTTATTTTAGGATTAATTTTCTTGTTACCATTTCCCTCATGGCAATCTCTAGTCGGATTAGTGTCATCTGCAACAGTCTTTACGTATATCATTGGACCGGTATCACTTACTGTGCTGCGTAAAACAGCAAGTGATGCAATCAGGCCATACCGCCTAGCAGGAGCGAGTATTATTTCTCCGCTTGCCTTTGTTATTGGATCGTTAATCATTTATTGGACTGGTTGGGCCATTGATTCTAAGCTATTGATTGCACTTCTTATTGGCATCATTTTGTATGGGATTTTTTCATTGTTGCTGCCAAGTGAAATCGAACGTCCAAGTGGTCAATCGTTCAAAAGTGGGATTTGGCTAATTCTATATTTACTTGTCATGCTTTTCTTTTCATATGCTGGATCAACTAAACTTGGCGAGTTGAAAAATTGGATTGCTTATCCATGGGACATGGTGATTGTCGCCATGACTTCACTTGTATTTTTTTACGTTGGCGTACAGAGTGGGTATCGTACAAAAGACGTAGAAGAGGCTCTAGAAGCGGTTGAACAATCGCGTCAAGAGCGCACGGCATTACTGTAACATAGCATCAAATAGACAAGACTACGGCGTATTGATCACAATGGGTACGCCGTAGCCTATCTAGGAGGAAGAACACGAAAGACAAATCCTTGTTTACGCAAATCGCGAATAATAATGGGAAGTGCAAGTGCGGTGAACTGACTTTGTGTAATGCCATCGTGAAATAGGATGACTGAACCTGGTTTTACTTGTTTTTCTACGAGAGAGATAATCGATTCTTTTGTTGTGGCTTTCCAATCTAATGAATCTACATCCCAACGTTTAATGGGATGACCACATTGTTGAATGATGGCGTTTTTTTGTGAATCGAGCGCTCCATAAGGTGGTCGATAATAGAGAGGACGGATACCGCCTGCGCGAATAATTGCATCATCTGCTTTACGTATTTGTTCTTGAATCGTCGTTGCATTGGCGAGGGCAAGATTCTGGTGGTCATATCCATGACTTCCTATCTGATGACCTTCCCGAATTTCACGTCGAATGATGGGTGGGCATTCAAGTGCACGATAGCCTAAAATAAAAAAAGTAGCTTTGCAATGTTCTTTACGCAGAATATCTAAAATAGGAGGGGTGTATTGTAAAGAAGGACCATCGTCAAAAGTTACATAGAGCGGTTTTACCTGTGTTTTAGCACTGCTAAAAGGTGTTAAGAACATAAAAACCGCAAGAATAAAGACACATGTAGTAGTAACATACCGCATCCATTCATAACACCTTTCTGGCTAGAATCAGCATATCACTACATACATTTCCCCGTGTTCACGCTTTTTATGAATTTCTTTGTACAAGAAAGCAGTTAGTAATACATGGTGGCATGGATGATCGTCGAAAAAGATGGTTCTAGAGCATGTAAGCGCACAGTATGTACGTGTGAACGACGATTGATATTTTGTGTAATGAGAAGAGTATCATTTTTTTCTAATTGAAAATGTTGAGTAGCTATGGGTAGTTGTGGTGTAGATATTCCACTCACGGAAACAGAAGCAGCGTCATGGACGCAGAAAAATGCATCTGTCCGTATTCCATACGAACGATGTTGATCATCTGATAAGTGTACTGTCTGTGGATTTTTCTGTAGATCCAGAGCGGCTAGTCTACCGAAACAATTTGATGACATCATCAAATTGAAGTCGCGAGCTTGTCCTTTACTATGCGTAGTCCACGATCCGTCAAACTCATCTTGTGCGAACGGCGTCAAATGTTTGTGGTGATGATGTTCATGTGTAAGAGACATTGCTCCTTCTAGTATCAGTAGTTTTCTGCGAATTCCAGGTAGGGGAGTGAAGGTAGATTGATCTGCTGTGACTGTTGCATAGCTCAGCCTCCATATAAACGATCGTGATGTATACTCACTATCTCTTGGATATATAGCTATCTGAGTAGTCTCGCCTCCAGCCCATATGTTTGTGTGGTAGTCCCTTTTGCGAATCCATTCTATGGATTCGTCATCTAACAAGTTATGAGTCATCATGGGTAACTACATGCTCCTTAAAAATCGTCTTTGGGAACATCTGTGGATCAGAAGAGGGTTTGATGACGATCTATGGTAGTACTCACTGTTGCCAAGTAAATAAGACAGAAATGTCTCCGTTTGTAGAAAAGATAATTTGATCTACAACCGCTTGCAATGCTAAACGTTGTGTCATCGAATTGTACAAATGCATGTGCTTAAAGATATTTAACACAGAATGTTGTGATCGTATCGAGTCTATCATGTTATGATTACGTGCAACAAGTTCGGTTAAACGTGTTATTTCTGATTGTAGATAAACGGCTTGTTCTGTAAGCTCTTTTTGACCTAGTTCAATAATGTCTTTAGTAAATATCCCATTTCGAAATGCGCGTAAATTTTCTATTTGCTCATGCTGGTTATGTGCTAATGCTTTGCGCAATTGAGTTATTTTAGCCTCCGCAAGATGGCTCGATGTATACTGGCTTATACTGAGTAACTCCCTATCATCAGATGGGGTCATAGCTATTGCTGATTGGAGTAGTTTTTGTAGTGGTGAAAGTAATGCAGACAAAAGATCATCGTATTTTGTGATAAAATGATTAGAACAAGCTGACTTTCCAATTCTGCGTGTTGTTGCACAGACAATATAGCGGTATTGATGTGTTTCGTTATGACTTGATCGCGTGTTTCCTGTCACGATCATTTTACCACCGCATTCATTGCAATACATGAGTCCAGCTAGAAGATTTGACGTTCGTTTCATGCCTCGGTTGGTCGCCTTTTGATTCAAAAGGTCTTGTACTTGTTGAAATGTGGTGTCATCGATTATGGGGTCATGTGCTTGTGTAACAGTGATCCATTCGCTTTCGTTGCGTTTACTTGGTTTCGTGATGAGCTCGTCATGCAGGCGTGATGCTTCGATGTGTCTTGCAGTTGTATATCGGTGTGCCACAATCGTTCCTACATAAACTTCATTGTGTAAGATAGACGTAATGGTAGATGCTTGCCATAAAGTATCTTTTCCTGATCGTCGCTTGGATGCTGTAGGGATATGCTGTTCATTTAATATGTGAGCGATAGACCTCGCACTTTCACCTGATAGATATAAGCGAAAAATGTCTCGTATTATATTTGCTTCATATGGTTCTTGTTCCAATTTTTGATCCAATCCTTTGCGATATCCGTAGGGTGTCACATTACCAATATGCCTCCCTTTTTTAGCGGATTGACGAAGACCACGCAAAATGGCTACTGACATTTCTTTGGACTTATGAGCGGCTAACATCGCATGAACGGTGAAAACCATTTCATTGTTTCGTCCTTCAATAGCGCTATCATATCCTTCTTCGATAGAAATTAAGCGCACACCGTATACAGATTCTAATTTTTTCTTCATATTAAACGCATCAGACATATCCCGACTAAAACGACTGATCGCAGTAAATAATACCGCTTCAAATTCCCCGTTTCGCGCATCGTGCATCATGCGACTCACTTCGTTTCGCATCGTAATCTCTGTACCACTCAATCCAGCATCATTGTATACGTGTGCTGGTGAAGTAGATAGACCAATAGAAGCTGCATATTCCTTACATGCAGCTAACTGATGATCTGGACTATCTTTTTGAGATGCATAATCAGTACTCACACGCACATAGATGGCTGCTCGATCCATACAAGTTACCTCGCTTGTCAACGTTTCATGATGATGGCAACTGACGATGTAATGATTCCATACATAGTGCAATGAGCTGATTATAGACGTTTTCCTTCGATTGACCATGTTTAGGACAATAAAAAGTAACCGATTGCCTGTTGGCAACATGTTGGTTGTCGATCTTGATCCACTGCTCTTCTGTCACCTTTTTGTACATACAATAGCCTCCATTGAAGTGATGTACACGGAGCGGTCTATTATAAAATGTATGAAGAGATGGCTTGGCTACTTGCTACTTTGCGAAAGAGAACGATCGTTTTGCTTACACGAGTGACTGTATCTCTAATGTCATGAAAAAACTGAACGTCAAAGGCCGTTCACAAGCTGTTGTGGAGTTGGTCAGAATGGGCGAATTGCAAATTTAGTTCGCCACCCCCTGTCGTCCATTGCGATAGGGGAATTTTTTTATAAAAATAAAGATTGCCTAGGGAATAGTAAAATTCGTTTTGAAAAGACAATAAGCGACAAGATGAGCGAAACCCAATTGAATGTGTTGTCATATCGCACAATTAAATGAACATTGGATAAGTGGAGTGTGAAAAAGCAGGATTTTATACATATCATTGAGGAAAATGTTGATTACATGTACTATGATAAAGTGGACAAAAGGAGTATTAAGGCTAAGTTATACCATGAGGAGGGTGTCTGTGGCTGCAGGATGGGCACTATTTAATGAAAGTACAATGATTCTTAGCGCCCTATGTATTGCTGTTGGATGGGTGATGATTCGCAGAAACCGCGTGCGAATTCATCGTCGATTCATGGTAGCTGGAAGTATATTGGGAGCGTTATTTTTTGTGAGTTATGCAGTGGGGACATTTGTAGTTGGCGATACGGAATTTGGTGGTCCAGCTAGCTATGTTCCCGCATATACTCTGTTTTTGAAAATTCATGTTTTTCTTGCGACTGTTGCTGCGATCATGGGCGTTTGGGTGTTGCGGTTGGCATTTAAGAGAAGATTTCGGATTCATCGTAAGGTAGGGCCTTGGACTGCTATTTTTTGGTTTATTACTGCAGCGACTGGACTTGCTGTGTACCTCATGCTGTTTGTCATCTTCCCACCTGGAGAAACATTAAAAAATGTGTTGCATGTATTAGGTCAGTAAAAGGGTGATTTACGAGATGGTAGAGCCTTTTATCTAATGTTAGGCGTTACGCTTAATGTTAGA
This sequence comes from Sulfoacidibacillus ferrooxidans, assembly GCF_022606465.1. Classification (NCBI taxonomy): domain Bacteria; kingdom Bacillati; phylum Bacillota; class Bacilli; order Caryophanales; family Alicyclobacillaceae; genus Sulfoacidibacillus; species Sulfoacidibacillus ferrooxidans. Next base: position 230,199 of record NZ_JALBUF010000003.1, on the reverse strand, counting down.
TAAAAGGCTCTATTTGTATTTACTATTTTTATAATTTATACAAAAATAGAGTGTATTCTAGAATTCCTTCTTTTAAAATCAAATAATATATGACTTTTTTTATGGAAGTCGTGATGAAACTATGACATTATGTCAATTTTGCCTATTAGCATAATGCGGGACTAGCCCAAAGAGTGCTAACATCAAATCGTTGATATGATGCTTGAACGCTTCTATGTCGGTTGCATAAATGAACGGTTATGAAATACGTTTTCATTCTTACTTGGAACGGGTATAAACGCGATTTGATGTTGTGCAACCATGTAAGCACGCAGGCACTGTTGACAAAATTGAAGAGAGGAGATGAGTGAGAAGCATGCTGTCACCAAAGAAACGACGTGGATTAACATTCGCCGCGTTATCAGCAGTCTCCATGCTTATGCTTTCTGGTTGTGGATCGCAGATAGCTGTACTTCATCCGGAAGGTCCAGTAGCGCAAAAGGAGTTTAACTTGATCGTTTGGTCTTTTGTATTAATGGCCTTTGTGGGCATAGTAGTGTTTGGATTATTTGCCTACATGCTAATTAAATACAGAGCATCGCGACCAGGGATTGAGAAAACTTACGATCCTAATATCGAAGGAAATACCAAACTCGAAGTAACCTGGACAGTTATTCCTGTTTTGATTGTTATTGCGCTTGCGATCCCTACGGTGCAGACAACTTACGCACTAAAAGATCCGCCGGCTTCGGCACATGATCCGATAGAAGTAGATGTAACGAGTGCAGATTGGAAATGGATATTTCAGTATCCTGCTCAGCACATTGAAACTGTGAACTATCTAGTCATACCTGCTGGTGTTCCTGTGAAATTTATGTTGACTTCTGTAGGCCCAATGAATACGTTTTGGGTTCCTGAGCTCGGCGGTATGGAGTTTACGATGCCTGGTGCCGATCTTGGCCTTTGGCTAGAGGCAGATAAACCAGGTGTATACCTTGGCCGCGGAGCAAACTTCTCCGGAAAAGGATTTGCACATATGCAGTTTAATGTGTACTCCAAAACGCAAACGCAGTTTAATCAGTGGGTTTCAACAGTTAAGTCGAAGTATCCTGCATTAACAATGAATGAAGCTACGTATCTTGTGAAACACCAAGGTTTATCTCCTATTATGACATTTTCTTCTTATCCTGCTGCATCAGTTGCACAAAATCAAAATACGCAGATGGGCATGTAAGAGGTATTTGAGATAACGTCACTAGATGAAGGTCATTGCCATAATTAATTTCTTCTACTCTTTTTGTTTTGTACTACGATTGTAAAGGGGGAGAACGATGCTTCCACATTATTTTAATCACCTTTTCGTGTCAGGTATAGATATTTACATTGCTGATGTGTTGATTATTCTTGCAAGCATAAGCATTGTAGGTGTTTTGACTTACTTTAAAAAATGGAAATGGCTATGGCGCGAATGGTTGACTACGGTTGACCATAAAAAGATCGGGATTATGTATATCTTAGCTGCATTTGCCATGTTTTTTCGCGGCGGCATGGATGGTCTGATGATGCGGACTCAGTTGGCTGTGCCAAATAATCATTTTCTTGGGGCACAACATTATGATGAGGTCTTTACCACGCATGGAACGATTATGATTTTATTTATGGCAATGCCTATGTTGATTGGTTTAATCAACGTTGCTATGCCATTGCAAATTGGTGCACGCGATGTTGCGTTTCCTTATTTAAACGCGATTAGTTTATGGACATTCTTTTTTGGCGCACTGTTATTTAATTTATCTTTTGTTATCGGTGGTTCACCTGATGCGGGTTGGACTAGTTATGCACCGCTTGCAGGACCGACATTTTCACCAGGGCCCGGTGAAAACTACTATTTATTCGGGTTAAACCTAGCAGGATTAGGTACACTAGCTAGCGGTATTAATTTCTTAGTGACCATCATTAAAATGCGAGCACCTGGAATGACGCTGATGAGGATGCCAATGTTTGTATGGTCTACGCTGATTACCTCCATCCTCATTATTTTTGCTTTCCCTGTGCTTACAGTAGCACTTTCGCTTCTCTCTTTTGATCGTTTGTTTGGATCACACATTTTTTCAATGACACACGGTGGAATGCCGATGATGTGGGTTAACCTCTTTTGGATTTGGGGTCACCCGGAGGTGTATATTGTTATCTTGCCGGCCTTTGGTATCTTATCTGAGGTGATTGGGACGTTCTCAGGTAAGAAGTTATTTGGGTATTCGGCCATGGTGGGATCATTGATTGCGATTGCTTTTCTTAGTTTTCTTGTCTGGGTTCATCACTTTTTTACAATGGGTGCCGGCGCAACGGTCAACTCGTTTTTTGGAGTGTCAACGATGTTGATTGCTATCCCCACTGGCGTTAAAATATTTAACTGGATTTTCACGATGTACAAAGGTAAAGTCAGATTCAATACGGCAATGCTTTGGTCACTGGCTTTTATTCCGACATTTGTGATCGGTGGTATGACAGGTGTGATGCTAGCTGTTGCTCCTGCAGATTATCAGTATCATAATAGTTACTTTTTGATTGCTCACTTTCACTATATGCTAGTTGGTGGAACTGTTTTTGGAGTGTTCTCTGGGTTGTATTACTGGTGGCCCAAAATGTTCGGCATGAAATTAAATGAAACGCTTGGCAAATGGCATTTCTGGTTGTTTATGATTAGCTTTAATTTAACCTTCCTTCCAATGTATTTGCTTGGGTTAATGGGGATGACGCGGCGCATGTACACGTATCCACCAGGTCTTGGGTGGAGTCATCTCAATATGCTAGAAACTGTAGGTGCTTTTGGTCAAGGATTTGCCATGATGTTTATGATGGTCAACATCATCTGGAGTATCAAAAATGGCGAACGTGACTTGACAGGTGATGCATGGGATGGACGTGCGCTGGAATGGGCGACGACATCACCTGCACCAGAGTATAATTTTGCACATATTCCAATGATCTATGGGCGCGATGCGTTCTGGGATCGCAAGTATGGCAAAGATAAGGCGAAGTATACGTTAAAAGCGAAACCATATACGCCTATTCACATGCCTAATAACTCTGGGCGGCCATTTTTAATGGCAGTTGCATTTTTCATCTCGTTTTTTGGATTTGTTTTTGAGTGGTGGTTAGTGGCTGGATTAGGTCTCTTAGCAGTATTCTTCTTCATGTTCTCTAGGTCATTTGAAACCAATACAGATCACTACATCAGTGTGGAAGAGATTGAACACACTGAGTCAGGCGGGGGGAGGTCGTAGTCATGGCATACCAAATGGATGCACATCATGCGCCGGTCGATCCGTCCGTGCCGCTTGAGTATTCAACAGAAGATGGACAATTAAAGATCTTAGGGTTTTGGGTTTTTATCGCAGCTGACATTGTGTTGTTTTCGTGTTTGTTTGCAACCTATGTGGTATTGCACAACAATACGTATGGTGGACCTACAGCAGAACAACTCTTTGACGTACCGGGTTTTGTCACAGAAACCTTATTACTATTGACTAGTAGCTTTACATGTGGGCTTGCGATTTTTGAGATGCATCGCAGTCGTCTTCAACCAATGATCGGCTGGTGGATCGTCACAATCCTCTTAGGTATGGGGTTTGTTGGCATGGAAATTAGCGAGTTTGCAAAGTATGTTGGTGAAGGTGCAAATATTACTAGGAGCGCCTTTCTATCGTCCTTTTTCATACTCGTAGGAACACATGGTACGCACGTTACGATTGGTATATTTTGGATGATTTCGATCCTCATTCAATTAATTCGCTATGGTATTACGGCTGTTACTGCTCGAAAAGCATTTGTGGTCAGTATTTACTGGCACTTTCTTGATGCCATTTGGATCTTTATCTTCACAGTAGTCTATCTCTCAGGAAAGGTGAGTTAGGATGACAACACACTCTGATGTCAACGCAGTAAATGGCACTTCGATTACGCCAGGTCAACCAGCGCATCACGATAAGTTTCCTTGGAAACATATCATTGGCTATGTCTTGTCACTGATTCTCACCTTTGCAGCTCTTGGGTTAGTGTTATCTTCAGCTTTGCCAGTAACGGTGGATATTGTAACGATTGTTGTACTAGCGATCATGCAACTTTTAGTGCAGTTACTGATGTTTATGCACGTAACTGAAAATCATGGATCGCGTACGCATGTGATGACCTTGTTATTTGCTTTCTTCGTGGCGATTACCATCGTTGCAGGATCAGCATGGATTATGACATTCCGTTCATCTGTTGCGTAGTCCCTGTATCCATGATGTCGTCAACGCTTTGCTTTACAGAGTTTATCATGGAAAAGAAGACCGCCTAGATACCTAGGCGGTCTTCTTTTCTCGATCTGTGGGTCTATATTTGCCTGTCTTCCATGAATTAACGACGAGACTTTGCACCATGTGCGATAATTCGATCCGCAACTCCACGAGTAAAGAGGGATTCTAGGTCAACTGTGGAATCCACGATGGATTGATAAAAAATAGGTTCATGTGATACAAGGATGACAGTCCCACGAAATTTTTTTAGCGCAGCCTGTAGGGCATTGCGCGAAGCGTTGTCTAAGTGATTGGTAGGTTCATCGAGAACTAATGCATTGTATTGATGCAGTGTTAAAATACAAAGCCGTATCTTCGCCTGTTCACCGCCACTTAGTGAGCGAATCTGTTGGGTGATATGCTCTTGCTTTAACCCGGATCGAGCCAGCGCTTTACGAACATCCTGCTGTGGCCAACTAGGAACATGTTGCCATACTCTTTCCAGCGCAGTCATTTGATCGTGTTGATAATTTTCCTGGGCAAAGTAACCAATTTGAAGTTTTTCATCACGTTGCAGTTTCCCATCAAATGCAGGCAGCTCTCCAACTAATGTTCGCAAAAGAGTTGATTTACCAATCCCGTTATAACCCACAAGTGCAATCTTACTCCCTTGCTCAATGATAATGTCGAGTGGAGGTAGAAGCGCATGTGAATAGCCGATCTGCAATCCTTTTGCATCGATCGAAATTTTAGCAGATGATGGTGCCTCCACAAACGGGAATGATGGCGGTGGAGTTGTTGGCGGAATTTCAATGCGGTCGAGCTTTTCTAGCGCTTTACGCCGACTTTGTGCACGCTTTGTTGTCGAAGCGCGGGCGATGTTTTTATCGATAAATTCTTCTGTACGTTTAATTTCTTGTTGTTGTCTTGTGAACGCCTGAACTTGTTGTGCATTTCGTTCTTGTGCATACGCTAAATAAGCTGAATATTTACCGTTATAGCGAATGAGTTGTGCATTTTCAATAGACCAAATAACGTTTCCCACTTCTTCTAGAAAATCAGCTTCGTGAGAGATAACGATAAATGCTTGGGGATAATTTTGTAGGTAGTCTTTTAACCAAATGACATGTTCTGCATCAAGAAAGTTAGTAGGTTCATCAAGGAGCAGAACATCTGGCTGTTGTAAAAGCAACTGGCCTAGCAACACTTTTGTGCGTTGTCCACCACTGAGATTTGCGACGGGGCGATCGAGTCCGAGCTCAAGTAAGCCTAAACCAGAAGCTACTGAATCCACACGTGAACCAAGCTCATAGATCCCATCACGCTCAAGTTCTTCTTGTAAGTTCGCATAGCGTTCTAGTAATCGTTCTAGCTCTTGATCGGCTACAGTTCCAAGTTTTTCTGCAATCGTTTGTAGCAACTCTTCTTTTGCAAAAATAGGTGCAAATGCATGTCGGAGCGCATCACCAATGGTAGCAAACTGCGAAAGGTCAGCATGTTGCGTGAGATAACCATATTGAATATTGTTTTGAAATTTTACATAGCCTGCGTCATGAGAAATGAAATCAGCAATAATCTGAAGAAAAGTTGATTTTCCAACACCGTTTCTTCCGATCAATGCAACGTGCTCTCGAGGAGAAAGTTGAACTTGTACATTGCGAAATAGAGTTCGGTCACCAAAACCGTGGGATAAATCGGAGATCTCTAAAATACTCAACATCATCAAACCCTTTCAGTCATGGTCTGATGGTGTACTACAACATGTCGAAAACGTCACGTTTCACGCCATCCGCGTCACCATCAGTGGTTAAAGGTAAAAATGGGCATAAAAACCCTAATCAACCTTCACTCACCATGAGAACACGCTCTTGGCACACGAAAACATCATCCTTTATTCATAAAGTAACAACGATAGTGATGAATACAGTATATCACGAGCAATTTTTGGGTGCAAATTCAGCATTTTTATTGCATGAGATGATCAGTTGTCTATGTTCTTAGTTGACGGTGTTTTAACAACGTGTACAATGAAATTAGTTAAATTACGGGGGTTAGACCGTGTCGTTGAATGTGATGAATGATGATGTCGTTAAGATAGAGACATTGCTACGCAATGTTTCCTCTACTATTCGTAAACAGGGTAGGGCTATTCTTGGTGATTTTGATATGTCTCCAGCTCAATTTGATGCTCTTATATGGGTTGATGAATATAAACATATTACGATTGGTGAATTGAGTGCAAAACTCGGGTTAGCCTATAGTACAACTACAGATTTGGTTGATCGTATTGAGCGTAGAGGATTTGTAGAGCGTATGCGTGATGATCAAGATAAACGTGTGGTCCGTGTACGAGTGCTAGACCCTGGATTGGCACTGATTGATCGAGTTTTGCAAGAACGTCGAAATTATCTTGCTGTTATATTAGGCCAACTGCAAGTAAGCGAACAGATGCTCATTTTAAATGCACTAACGATTTTGCAACAGCGCTTAAGTCCAGAATAGTGGTTCGTAGTGGATATCTTTAGTTTAATTGTAACCATGATGAAATGCACTTATGGGTTTGTAACATGATAGGTGTATTTTGTGTTTGAGTAATTTACATAGATGGAGCGTATGTATAGGGTACATAGGCAGGAGGGATAGGGATGCTGATGCGCAATGCACCTATCGGTGTGATGGATTCTGGAGTAGGTGGGCTTACTGTAGTTGGAGAAATATGGCGCCAGCTTCCGCGTGAGGAGGTATTGTTTTATGGTGATTCTTTGCGTTGCCCATATGGTGATCGTACAGTAGAAGAGATAGCGACGTATACGTTTCAAGCACTTGATTATCTGGTTTCGCAAGGCGTTAAAATGCTTGTGATTGCTTGCAATACTGCTACAGCGATCTGTCTTGAGCCAGCTCGTAAACGCTATACTATACCTGTAATTGGTGTCATTGCACCTGGATCTCGTGCGGCTATTGCAGCAACTCTCAATCATAAGGTGGGCATTATTGGGACAAGCGCTACGATTCGTTCAGGTAGTTATCCAAAAGCATTGCATGCTACACATCGCGGGATTGAAACGTATTCACTTGCCTGCCCTCCGTTTGTAGAGTTAGTCGAAAGTGGTGTTACAGAGGAGGTTGCGCTGCCGATTGTGCGAGCGACTTTGGAACCGATCGTTAACACTGATATGGATACGTTAATTCTGGGGTGTACACATTATCCGCTTCTAAGCAAATTGATCCAAGAGGTAGTTGGCCCCGATGTTTGTCTGATTAATTCTGCTGAACAAACTGCTCGTGATGTTAGTTTTTGGCTTGATGAACAGCATCTCACAAGAATTGACTTGCGTGACCCACATCATGTATTTTTAACCAGCGGAGAGGCTCATGCCTTTGCACAGATAGGTCAAAATTGGTTGGGATGTCCGCTTGATGTTCGCTATCTTGATGTGTGGCATATGGACAATGAAGCTACACGTATTGAAATGTAGTTAGATGATGATTGAGCTGCTTTTGATATGAATAGGGGGAACGATAGTGCGTGGGGATGAACGATTAGCTAACCAGTTGCGCGATGTTACGATTACAAGAAATTATATAAAACATGCAGAAGGTTCTGCGTTAATTGAAGTAGGGAATACGCGTGTACTATGTACTGCGACAGTTGAAGAAAAAGTGCCTCCTTTTTTGCGCGGAGCAGGGCAGGGATGGATTACTGCGGAATATTCGATGTTGCCTCGTGCAACTGAACAGCGAACGCAAAGAGAGGCAACGCGTGGAAAATTGGGTGGACGAACGATGGAGATTCAACGCTTAATTGGTCGATCTTTACGCGCCATTCTCGATTTGAAGGACCTTGGTGAGCGCACGCTATGGATTGATTGTGATGTGATTCAAGCGGATGGAGGCACTCGGACTGCGTCGATAACAGGTGCTTTTGTTGCAGTAGTAGACGCATTAACGAATTTACGTAAGCGGGGGACATTGCAAAAAGCGCCGATTCGCGATTATTTAGCAGCTACAAGTGTTGGAATGGTTAATGACGAAATGTTATTGGACTTGCGCTACAAAGAAGATTCAATTGCAAGCGTGGATATGAACATCGTCATGACTGGAAGTAAAAGATTAGTCGAGGTTCAAGGTACAGGTGAGTCAGCTACTTTTTCTCGTCAACAATTAAACGAAATGGTTGATCTTGCGGAAACCGGTATATTACAACTCATCGCTTTGCAAACAGAGGTTCTTGGTGATATTAGCTCTGTGATGAAAAAACAAGCATAGCACAGCATGTACATGCAATGGTCATGTCCTTTTTATTGTTGTAGGGGGATGAGAATGGAAAGACTTGTCGTAGCAACGACCAATCAGGGTAAATTACGTGAATTTCAAGCTGAATTAAAAGATTTATTTGCACAAATCGAGGGTTTGCCTGACGATTACGTAGCACCTGAAGAAACAGGTAGCAGTTTTTTGGAAAACGCTACTCTAAAAGCTATGGTTGCATCTAGAAAGTTGAATGTACCTGTACTGGCAGATGATTCTGGTTTAGTGGTTGATACGCTAGGTGGTGCTCCAGGGATTCATTCTGCGCGTTTTGGAGGACAGGGACTTAGTGATGGCGACCGCTGCGATCTATTGCTTTCGCGCCTGCAAGGTGTTCCTCCGTATGAAAGGCGTGCTCGCTTTGTTGCAGCACTTGTTCTTGTGTTTCCTAATGGGAAAACAATTTCGTCAATCGGTACTTGTACAGGTGAAATTGGATCATCTATTCAAGGTGAAATAGGGTTTGGCTACGATCCTATCTTTTACTATCCACCATTAGCTAAAACATTTGGACAAATGACGATAGAAGAAAAAGCAACGGTAAGTCACAGGGGTCAGGCACTACAACAATTACGAGAACGATTGAACAGTAAGATTATGGATTGATGTTTTACTTTACATTGCTCGCTTAGATCATTATAATGGTGCTGTTTCAATGTTATTTGTGATGCGTCTCAGTAGCTCAGTTGGATAGAGCAACAGCCTTCTAAGCTGTGGGTCGGGGGTTCGAGCCCCTCCTGGGACGCCACTATTGAGTGGAGGACGTTTTTAATGGCCGTGAAGTGGGAAAAGACAGAAGCGAATGTAGGCATTTTAGAAGTAGAAGTTGGACAAGAGCAAGTTAAACACGCACTGGATGAAGCATTTAAAAAAGTAGTCAAACGCGTTAATTTACCCGGTTTTAGAAAGGGTAAAGTGCCTCGTAGGATTTTTGAAACGCGTTTTGGAGTAGAGTCTTTGTATCAAGATGCGTTGGATGTGTTATTGCCAGAAGCGTATAGTAATGCTGTGGTTGAAGCAAAGCTTGAACCTGTAGATCGCCCGCAGATTGATATCGTACAAATGGAATCCGGAAAACCATTACTCTTTAAAGCAACTGTGACTGTCAAACCAGAAGTACAACTTGGTGATTATAAGAGCGTTACATATGAAGATAAGGACTTCGTGTTATCGCAAGAGCGTATCGACGAGGAACTGACTAAAGTTCGCAGTGGACATGCCGAGTTACAAGTTGTGGAAGATGGTTCTGTTGAGTCTGGCGACATGATTGTCATGGATTTTAAAGGGTATGTTGATGGAGAAGCATTTGAAGGTGGAGAAGCTGAAAACTATCAGCTGGAGATTGGTACAAACACTTTCGTGCCAGGATTTGAAGATCAACTGATTGGAGCAAAGGTAGACGAAGAACGGACGATAACCGTTACGTTCCCAGAAGATTATCACGTAAAGTCTTTGGCGTCTAAAGAAGCAAAATTTGATGTCGTTATTCACGACATCAAGCGCAAAGTACTACCTGAACTTGATGATGAGTTTGCTAAAGACATCAGCGAATTTGAGACATTTGAAGATTTCAAGGCAGATCTCATTAAAAATTTAGAGCATGAGCTAGAACATGAACATGAACATTATGTACAAGACGCTATCGTTCAAGCAGTTGTGGAGCAAGCGATCATTGATATTCCTGCTGTTATGTTTGATCAAGAAATCGACTCCGAAGTGAAAGAGTTCGAATCGAGATTATCTCAACAAGGAATTCCTTTGGATGCATATCAAGAATTTACGGGAACGACAACAGAGGAATTACGTGAACAATTTCGTGAAGATGCACAAAATCGCGTGAAAACATCTCTTGTTCTAGATGCGATAGCAAAAGCTGAAAATATCCAAGTAACTGAAGAGGATCTTCAAGCTGAATTGCAAAAGTTTGCAGAATCGACAGGATTAGATGTAGCGCGTGTTGTTCAGCTCCTTCAAAGTCGTGATCCGGGGCTCATGGCTCTGCGTTCACAAATTTTTTCACGAAAAACTGTGGAGTTTTTGGTTGAACATAGCGCTAAAGCGTAAAGTTGTGTAAAATAAATGCATGAAGTAATAGGGCACTATCACATGTGCCTTATTTTTCCTTCTGAAGCATGGTTGTGTTGGTAACAGGAGGGTGAAGATATGAATTTAGTGCCTATGGTCATTGAGCAGACTAGTCGCGGTGAGCGCTCGTACGATATTTACTCGCGCTTGCTTAAGGATCGTATTATTTTTATTGGTACACCGATTGATGATTACGTGGCCAATTCTGTGGTTGCACAGTTGCTTTTTCTAGCCTCTGAAGACGCTGAAAAAGATATTAGTTTGTACATCAACAGTCCTGGGGGATCTGTTACAGCTGGGATGGCTATTTTTGACACAATGCAGTATATTAAACCACAAGTCTCTACGATTTGTGTAGGTTTAGCTGCAAGCATGGGATCACTGCTCCTGACTGCAGGTGCAAAGGGTAAACGCTTTGCTTTACCTAATAGTGAAATTATGATTCATCAGCCATTAGGTGGCGTTCGCGGGCAAGCGACCGATATAAAAATTCATGCTGAGTGGATTTTAAAAACGCGTCATAAACTCAATCAGATTTATGTGGAACGTACGGGGCAGACCTTATCACAAATTGAGAAAGATACGGATCGCGACAACTGGATGGGTGCAGAAGAGGCGAAGGCGTATGGCCTCATTGATGAGGTGGTTTTGCGTACCGATCTAAGATAAGGAGGGATACCCATGTTTAAGTTTAACGATGACAAAGGGCAACTTAAGTGTTCGTTCTGTGGGAAAACCCAGGATCAAGTGCGCAAACTCGTAGCGGGACCAGGTGTGTATATTTGTGATGAATGTATTGAATTGTGCAACGAGATCGTCGAGGAGGAACTTGGCGACGAAGAAGAGTTTGAACTGAAAGACGTTCCTAAACCCACTGAAATCAAGTCTATTCTTGATTCTTATGTGATCGGTCAAGAGCGTGCGAAAAAGTCACTTGCGGTTGCAGTATACAATCATTACAAACGAATTAATACTGGCTCTAAATCGGATGACGTAGAGTTATCAAAAAGTAATATTTTACTCATTGGACCTACAGGATCTGGAAAGACATTACTAGCACAGACGTTGGCTAGAATCTTAAATGTTCCGTTTGCTATTGCTGATGCTACTTCTTTAACAGAGGCTGGTTATGTAGGTGAAGATGTTGAAAATATTCTTTTGAAATTGATTCAGTCTGCTGACTACGATGTTGAGAAGGCGGAAAAAGGGATTATCTATATTGACGAGATCGATAAGATCGCTCGGAAGTCGGAAAATCCATCGATTACGCGTGATGTTTCTGGGGAAGGTGTTCAACAAGCCCTGCTAAAGATTTTAGAGGGTACAGTTGCAAGTGTTCCTCCGCAAGGTGGGCGTAAACATCCGCATCAAGAATTTATTCAAATTGACACGGGCAATATTCTGTTTATTGTCGGTGGAGCGTTCGATGGTATGGAACCGATCATTCGACGCCGTTTAGGTAAAAAAGTGATCGGTTTTGGAACTACTGCTGAAGCACGTGATCAGACTTTTGAAAATGAGCTCCTTTCTCGTGTGTTACCTGAGGATTTACTGCGATTTGGGTTGATACCTGAGTTTGTAGGTCGCTTACCTGTCGTCACTACCTTACAAGCACTTGATGAAGCAGCGCTAAAGCAGATTTTAACAGAACCAAAGAATGCTTTAGTGAAGCAATATCAACGGTTGCTTGAAATGGATGCAGTGGAGCTAGAGTTTGATGAGGAAGCTCTTGTGGAAATTGCGAAAGAAGCGATAAAACGCAACACGGGTGCTCGTGGATTGCGTTCTATCATTGAAAGTATCATGCTTGAAGTGATGTATGATTTGCCATCTCGAACCGATGTTAAAAGGTGTATTGTCACTAAGGAAACAGTTGTGAATCGCGATGAGCCAACGCTCATCATGGACTCTGGTCCTGTGACGGATGGCCGTAAAAAGAAGAAAAAAGAGGAGACTGCTTAAGCAGTCTCTTTTCTTTTTTGAATGCCCGTTTATCCCACCTATTCTGTGGCTAGACTAGCTACTACTTATGGGAATGGGAGGGTGTAAGATGAGTTCGAGTTTACTGATATTGGCTGTTATTCAAGTTGTTTTTGCTGGAATTGTAAGTGTGTATTTTTTTAACTTAATGCGCACTTCGCAGCATAACAGGGTAAATATCGATCGGGAATCTGCGCGCGAAATGGAACGTTTGCGCCGTATGCGGGCGATCTCACTGACTGAACCTCTAGCAGAAAAAACGCGTCCTGCGTCCATGCAAGACATTGTGGGTCAAGAGGATGGGTTACGTGCGTTACGTGCTGCATTATTTGGTCCGCATCCACAACATGTGTTAATTTATGGGCCGCCTGGTGTTGGTAAAACAGCCGCAGCGCGTGTTGTTTTAGAAGAGGCGAAACGGAGTATGAGTTCTCCTTTTGCCACGGACGCTGTGTTTTGGGAAATAGATGCGACAACCGCAAGATTTGATGAACGAGGGATTGCTGATCCGCTCATAGGATCTGTTCATGATCCTATCTATCAGGGGGCAGGTGCAATGGGAGTTGCGGGAATCCCACAACCTAAACCTGGCGCTGTAACGAAGGCTCATGGTGGTGTGCTGTTTATCGATGAGATTGGCGAGCTACACTCTATGCAGATGAATAAATTACTTAAAGTTTTAGAGGATCGTCGGGTGTATTTGGAGAGTGCCTATTATAACCCGGATGATACAAACATCCCACTACACATTCACGATATTTTTCAGCAAGGGTTACCAGCAGATTTTCGACTTGTCGGTGCAACGACAAGAAGTCCAGAAGAGATTCCTCCGGCTATTCGCTCTCGATGTGTGGAAGTATTTTTTCGCCCACTTATCCCACTTGAAATCGGGACGATCGTTTTGCGTGGTGCTGCGAAACTCAATATGCCAATTGCAAAAGAAGCAGTAGAAGTAGTGCAACGGCATGCAACAAATGGTCGAGAAGCGGTTAATGTTGTTCAAATTGCAGCAGGTATTGCACTTACAGATGGGCGCACACAAATTACTACTGAGGATATGGAATGGGTGGTACATAGTAGTCGGATTGCTCCCCGACCTGAGCGCAAAGTTCCTTTGCACCCGCAAGTTGGAGTGGTCAATGGATTAGCGGTTTATGGTCCATCCACTGGATTATTACTTGAGGTAGAGGCTACTGCAACGATCGCTACTACGCCAGGGCGTGGTAAGGTGTTTGTTACGGGTGTCGTGGAGGAAGAGGAGATTGGCGGCGGTGGCAAGGTGCTAAAGCGCCGAAGCATGGCGAGGAGTTCAGTAGATAATGTGTGTACTGCACTTCGACGTATCCTGCCGGTTAGTCTTAGCGATTATGATGTTCATGTCAATTTCCCAGGTGGGATACCTGTGGATGGTCCATCTGCGGGTGTAAGTATGGCAGTGGCGATTTATTCTGCTGTCACTGGTATGAAGGTGGATAATTTAGTTGCAATGACAGGTGAAATATCCATCTATGGCGGTGTGCGTCCAGTCGGTGGTGTTCCCGAAAAAGTATCTGCAGCACGTGACGCCGGAGCCAAGAAAGTCTTGATTCCCGTTGAAAATGACCAAGGTCGTTTACATGAGATGCAAGATATTGAAGTTATTCCGATTATACGGCTTGAGGAAGCTCTGGCTCATGCGTTAGGAGTTGCGACGTTACCTGAACCTTATGGTATGCCGTCCACTGCGAACATCATTGCTCCGAGCGCAGCTGCACAAAGTAGCTTATGAATATAAATGGTGTTTTGGAAGAGCATAACGGTGAAGAGACAGAAGCGCATACGCTTCTGTTTCTTCACCGTTATGAGTAGAGCATGTGTTGCTTATATCAATATTTTGCGATGTTTGTATCACTCTTTTTTTGATCTTGTTAGACAAAGGAGTGGAATTTCGATACAATGCACAGTGATAATGCTGTGGGGGTGCAGATAATGGCTCATGCTGAAATAACAGAGGAACGTATATTGCCGCTACTCCCTCTGCGCGGTCTGCTCGTGTATCCTGCGACAGTTCTTCACTTAGATGTAGGACGGGAAAAGTCGGTGCGAGCTTTGGATAAGGCGATGCTCGAGGATCATATGATTTTGCTTGCAACCCAAATGGATACCCAAATGGATGATCCATTAGCGAAAGATATTTACACGGTAGGAACAGTTGCACGTGTAAAACAGATGATGAAATTGCCAAATGGAACGATTCGTGTGTTAGTAGAAGGTGTTGAACGAGCAAAAATTATTGATTTCATGGAAGAAGATGAATGGTTTGAGGTGCGCGCAGAAATCTTGATCGCACCACTTCAGAGTGATCCTCAGATTGATGCTTTGGTGCGTGCAGTGACGCAACAGTTCGAACAATTTCTGCAAGTTTCAAAAAAACACACACCAGAGACTCATGCGGCAGTAGCTGACATCGATGATCCAGGTCGTTTGGCTGATGCAATAGCGGCCAATTTATCGCTTAAAATGAAAGATAAGCAGGCGATCTTAGAAGCTGTCGATGTGACACAGCGGCTTGAAACGTTGTTGCAGATATTATCGGATGAACGTGAAATATTGGAATTAGAGAAGAAGATTTCACAACGCGTCCGCAAACAAATGGAACGCACTCAAAAAGAGTATTATTTGAGAGAACAAATGAAAGCCATTCAAAAAGAACTTGGAGATAAAGAAGGACGCGTAGCAGAGGTAGAAGAGCTCAGAGATCAGCTTGAAAGCAAGATGTTTGCAAAATCAGTGCATGACAAAGTTGAAAAAGAAATTGATCGTTTAGAAAAAGTTCCTCAGTCTTCAGCAGAAGGTTCTGTGATTCGGACTTATATTGATTGGCTATTATCTCTACCTTGGGAAGTAGATGTACAACCCGAGATCGATATTCATCGTGCCCGCGCTGTGCTTGATGCGGATCATTATGGGCTCGAGAAGGTTAAAGAGCGTATCATTGAGTATCTTGCTGTACAAAAGTTGGTTGGACAGCACCGTGGCCCCATTCTGTGCCTTGTAGGGCCACCTGGGGTAGGTAAAACTTCACTTGCAAAGTCGGTCGCTCATGCTTTGCATCGCAACTTTGTTCGTATTTCACTCGGCGGTGTAAGAGATGAGGCGGAAATCCGTGGGCATCGCAGAACCTATGTTGGGGCAATGCCTGGACGGGTTATCCAAGGCATGAAAACGGCGGCGACTATGAATCCTGTATTTTTACTTGATGAAATTGATAAGATGGCTAATGATTTTCGTGGTGATCCGGCATCAGCTATGTTAGAAGTACTTGATCCAGAACAAAATAGTACCTTTAGCGATCACTACATTGAAATCCCTTATGATTTGTCTAAAGTCATGTTTATTACTACTGCAAACACGGTACATACGATCCCTCAACCTCTGTTAGATCGAATGGAAACTATTTATCTTTCTGGATATACAGAAGTTGAGAAGTTGCGGATTGCTATGGATTATTTATTTCCTAAGCAGCGTAAGGAACATGGATTGACAAAAGATAAACTTACGATCAATGAAGATACCATGCTTCGTGTGATTCGCGAATATACGCGCGAAGCAGGTGTGCGTAATTTGGAACGACAAATTGCTGGTTTATGTAGAAAAGCAGCAAAAATGATTGTAGCTGGAGAAAAGAAACGCGTAACGGTCTCTGTAAAAAATATTGAACAATTTCTTGGCGCAAAACGTTTTCGATATGGTATGGCAGAACAATCTGATCAAGTGGGTGTTGTTACAGGTCTTGCTTGGACAGAAGCTGGTGGCGATATTTTAGCTATTGAAGTATCTGTTGTTGAGGGGAAAGGGAGATTGACCATTACAGGTCAATTGGGCGATGTGATGAAAGAATCTGCGCAGGCGGCACTTTCTTATATTAAGTCTCGTGCAACTGAGCTTGCAATTCCACCAGATTTTACAGAAACGCATGATATTCATATTCACGTTCCAGAAGGTGCTATTCCAAAAGATGGTCCTTCAGCTGGGATCACCATGGCAACGGCACTTGCATCTGCACTGACAGGTCGAGCAGTAGATCGGCATGTAGCAATGACTGGTGAAATTACGCTGCGTGGTCGCGTATTGCCCATTGGTGGCATTAAAGAGAAGTCACTTAGTGCGCATCGAGCAGGCATATTGAAAATAGTCTTGCCGCGGGATAATCAAAAAGATCTTGAGGACGTGCCTGAGAGTATTCGGGAAAAGATGGAGTTTGTTTTTGTGGAGCACATGGATGAAGTTTTGCGTCAAGCTTTAAAATAAATAAAACGTGTAGATAAAAGGGGGGCGCGAGTATGATTTTACACTCTGCCGAATTTATCATCTCGGCTGTGCGCCTTGATCAGTGTCCGACAAGTGGCGAAGCGGAGTTTGCCTTTGTCGGACGTTCCAATGTCGGTAAGTCGTCATTACTAAATAAATTGCTGAATCGAAGGAATTTAGCACGTATTTCAGGGTCACCTGGGAAAACACAGACACTGAACTTTTACCATATCAATGACTCCTTTTATTTTGTTGATCTTCCTGGCTATGGATACGCTAAGGTTTCAAAACAATTGCGTGCAAAGTGGGGCCCCATGGTTGAGGAGTATTTGATCAAGCGTGATACGCTCATCAAAGTCATTCAATTAGTTGATGTACGCCATGAACCTAGTCGCGATGATCAATTGATGTATGAATGGTTGTGTTATAATGGCAGGCAGCCTCAAATTGTTGCTACAAAAGCAGACAAAATTGCTCGTGGATCTTACGGAAAACAGATACAAATGATCGCAAAGACACTCAAAATGGATCCAGTGGCATCTCCAATACTGCTTACATCAGCTGATACTGGATACGGGATCGATTTGCTGTGGTCTGCTGTAGATCATGAGCTGCAAGCATTTAACAAGACGATTGAAACTGAGTGAGATGCTATATAGTTTCACTCGACGTGCTTGTCATAGTATGGTCTTGACCACCAAATTCTGTGACAAGCATGCCTAACAAGATGAGGCCACAGCCCACAAGTTCCGACTGTCCTAAACGTTGCTTAGTCCATAGATAAGCTGCAAGGGCCGCAAAAACAGGTTCCATAGAAAATATTAAAGCAGTTCGCGTTGGGGTAGTAAATTTTTGGAATGCAGTTTGGGCAAAATACGCTATAACTGTTGCAAATAAAATACAAACCCACAATGCTATTTGTACAGTAGGTGCTAAGAGCACCTCATTTGATGTGGCAATTGGTGAATGGGTGGCTAGTAATACTAATACTGACAAAATGCCTACCGTTACTATTTGAATGGCAGCTAACGGCAAAGCAGGATACTTGGGAGCATGTTTGCCCACTGTGATGATTTGCATGGCGAAAGATACAGCACATAGTAATTCAAGCAAATCACCTCCGTTTAGATGGTTTGATTGGCCAAAGGCGAGTAAAAAGAGTCCGATCGTCGCCATGAGTACACCGATCCATGCAAACTTAGAGGGTTTTCTTTTTAATAACACAATTGAAAATAACGGAACTAAAACGACGGAGAGTCCTGTAATAAAACCAGCTGTTGCGGGAGATACATAGAGTAGCCCGAGTGTTTGGAAGGCATATCCTGAAAATAACCAAGTGCCTATGAGAAAACCTGCAAGCAAAAGACGTCGAGTATATGCCTTGCGCCACGGTTTATAGAGCAGTGAAATGACAAGTAAGAGAGCACCTGCAATACAAAATCGAATAGCGAGAAATGAAAAAACGGGGATCATGCGGATAGCATGTTGAACAAGTACAAAAGTTGTTCCCCAGACAAATGTAATAAGTAAAAGTACGCTATCGGCCATATACCGTTTAACCATGCAATAACCCCGCCTATTCGAAATGTCACACGATAGTCCAAATGGTCTAGTAAAACTGTAGTCTTATTGTGCCTTGACCATCAGTTTGCGTCAAGTTATTCTCTTGTATAGAGAGATACGTTGCTTGGTGATTGTATCTGCAGTGGCTAATAACTCAAAAAGGTGTCAAACTTAGATACGTTACTAATCTTTATTGAGTGATATAATGCAGCATAGGACGTAGATGGAACAGTTTCGTCGGCATGAATGCTGACCTTGGAGATGACAGTTATGCAGATTTTACTGATGGGACTCAATTATCGAACGGCACCAGTTGAGATTCGAGAGCAGTTTAGTGTTTCGGAAGTTGCGCTCGAACAAACTTTGTCCGATTTAGCTGCGATGCCAGGGATTGCGGAAGCGACCATTGTGTCTACATGTAATCGAACAGAGGTTTATGTGGTGACGAATGATCGTGTACGAGGGGAACAAAGTATTCGCCTCTTGCTGAGTCGCATCTCTGGGTTATCCATTAATATGTTTAAACCATACTTATACACAGTGGCGGATCAAGCGGCTGTGCTGCACCTGTATCATGTGGTTACGGGTCTTGATTCTATGGTTGTTGGTGAAACGCAGATTTTAGGTCAGGTTAGACAGGCGTATCTATCAGCACAAGAATCAGCTGTGACCAATGTAGTGCTTAATCAGTTGTTTCGTAGCGCAGTCAGTCTTGGCAAGCGCGTCCAAACGGAAACGGCTATTGGTCAAAGCGCAGTATCGGTCAGTTATGCAGCCGTTTCGCTCACAAAAAAAGTGTTTGATAGTTTGTCACATAAAACTGTTCTTGTTATCGGTGCAGGTAAGATGAGTGATCTAACGTTGACACACCTTGCGGCACAGGGTGTAGATAAGATTCTTGTAGCCAATCGTACAGTTGAACGCGCACAGGAAATGGCCCAGAAGTTTGGTGGGATTGCGTACTCTATGGAACAATTAAGAGAAGCATTATTACAGGCTGACATTGTTATCAGTTCAACAGGTTCTAAAGAGTATGTGTTAACCTACTCACTGATGAATGAGTTGATGAAACATCGTAAACAAAGGCCGCTATTTTGTATTGACATCGCTGTACCAAGAGATATAGATCCAACGCTCGGGCGTATTGGCAATGTTTATGTATATGATATTGATGACTTGCAGGGTGTTGTGGCTACCAATGTATCACTTCGGAAACAAGAATCGATTCGTGTTGAGCAAATGATTGAAGAAGAGGCACAAGCTTTTGGGCGTTGGCAATCGGAACAAGCAGTCGTACCGTTAATCGCTGATATACGCAAAAAGGCAATGTTAGTCCAGGAAAGTGTTATGGAAAGTTTGTTGAATAAGTTGCCGGAATTAGATGAACGCCAAACAAAGGTATTGCAAAAACATACGATGAGTATTGTCAATCAAATGTTACGTGAACCTATTAGTCAGATGAAAGAGATGGCGCTTGAGCCAAATGCGGCAGAATCTATGTCTGTTTTTGCTCGTCTTTTTGGTGTGGAAGATGTTTTACAAGAGAATGACCCCATGCATCATGCTAATGAATTTTCAATGCCCATTCGTGAGCCCCGTTTTGATGCTGTAGCTTTAAACGATATGATGATCGAGCGAATGGGTTCGAGAACGGAAAAAAGGGATGCATTACCTCGCGATTGGAATGGTGTTAGTGGTGGTGTTGCTCTTTCAGCACTTTGAGGAGATAAAATGGCATTTTTACATTCATCGATGGCTTATCTGCTCATGATCGGTTTGTATGCAGTGAGTATTATCTTGTTTTACCTGGATTTTTTACATGATAATCGCATTGCTAGTCGCCTTGGTCTAGCAATGCTTTCGCTTGTGTGGATAGTAGTTACCATGATCATGGGTGGACGCATGATCTTTGATCGTCCGTTGGTGTTTTTTTCTTCTGGTCAAGTTATTGTTTTATTTGCTTGGCTACTTATCACTGTATCCTTAATCGTCAATTATTTTTCTGCGATTGATTATTTTACGCTGTTCATGAACATTTTAGGATTTATATTTGCTATTTTTGATGCTTTTGTTCATAGTCAATCGCTTGAAGCCACATATGGTCAACATGATTTGCTGCTTCTCCATATTGGTGTGGCATTGCTAAGCTATATTGCTTTTACTTTATCCTTCATGTTTAGTTTACTCTATGTGCTAGAAGATTCTGCTCTTCGCTTGAAACGATTTCAAAGTGGTTCTTTTCGGCGTCTCCCACCGCTTGAGAGGTTAGATGTATATGCCTATCGGAGTGCTGTTATTGGTCTTCCGCTCTTGCTGTTAGGTATGATACTTGGAGCACTTTGGTATTTTTTGTTGAGTGGCCATGTGGTTTTATTCGATCCTAAGCCCATAGGTGCTTTTTTTCTTGTTCTACTATATGGCTTTTATGCTTATGCAAGGAGTGGCGGTTGGATTACAGGTCGTATTGCTGCATGGGTAAACTTATCGTGCTTTTTCGTTGTTTTAATTAATTTTTTGGTGGTTGGTGAATTGGCTTCTGATTTTCATCGCTGGTAAGGGGGTTGTAACATGCGCTCTATTGTAGTTGGCACGAGAAGAAGTCTTTTGGCTAAAACACAAACCGGTCATGTCGTTACAGCTTTACAGAAGGAGTTTCCTGACTTAATTATTGAAGTGAAAGAAATTGTAACAAAAGGTGATCGAATCATTGATATCCCTTTAGCTGAAGTCGGTGGTAAAGGACTATTTATTTCAGAAATTGAATCTACTTTACTTTCTGGTGATATTGATTTTGCTGTGCATAGTCTTAAGGATGTACCAGCAGAAGTGGCACCTGGTCTGATGATTGGGGCGATACCTAAACGTGAAGATGAAAGGGATTTATTAATTACTCGCGAAGGTCATACGCTGCGTATGTTGCCGATTGGAGCGCGTATTGGCACGAGTTCTTTGCGTCGAAGTGCGCAATTACGAAATGTGCGAGAAGATGTTCAAATTGAAGTATTGCGTGGCAATATTGACACGAGGTTGCGACGTTTAGAAGAACTAGATGCGATCGTTTTGGCAGCAGCAGGGCTTAAGCGAATGAACTGGTGGGATGGTGAAGCGGATATATCCTATCATGGGGACAAGTTAATTGGATTTCCATTGCCTCTACAAGACTTTTTGCCTGCGGTTGGACAAGGTGCTCTTGCACTAGAATGTCGATCAAATGATGAAACGATACGCGCTATGCTTGCAGTTTTACACGACCCTGCGACAGCCATGCAGGTGGAAGCAGAGCGCGCCTTTTTGAAAGCAGTTGGCGGTAGCTGTCAGGTTCCAATTGGTGCATATGCTACGATAGCTTACAAGGATGGTTCAATAGAAGCAGATGGTGAACGTAATGTAGTGATACGACTCGATGGCATGATAGGCGCACCTGACGGTGCAGAACTTATCCGCGGTGTACAGGAAGGCGAAGATGCACAGCGTGTTGGGCAGCAACTAGGAGAGCACTTGCTTTATGCAGGTGGTGATCGGATTTTACAACAACTTGCCATTGAGACGAGGTAATCACTCATGGGTCCACTATTTGGTAAAGTTGTCGCTATTACCAGACCATTGTCGCAAAGTGAAGAAATGGTACAACAAATCAGGGACTTAGGTGGGCAGGCGAATTGCTACCCGCTACTTGACATTCATTTGCGTACACATGATCCAAAACTGTATGAAGCCGTTTCCAGGCCAGTGGATTTTGTGATTTTTACAAGTGTAAATGGTGTACGCGCATACCTTGATGCGCGTGAAAAACTGATTAACCCATTCCCAATGCCAAAGGCGATATGTGTAGGGGAAAAAACAGCTAAAATAGCAAAAAAAGGACAAATGACCGTTGTTGGCACGCCCAGTCGTTATGCGGCACAGTATCTTGTGGATCTTGTTAGAGAAAACGGATGGCACGATCGACGCGTGTTAATCGTGCGTGGCAATCTAGCAGACACGTTGCTCGCTTCAGAATTGAGGGCGCTCAATTGCGATGTGATGGACTGCATTGGATATGATACTGTTCCGGGGAAAGAAGCAGCACATTTATGGGGCGATATTGAACTTGGGATCCTCGATGCAGTCACATTTTTAAGTGGTTCTGCAGTAGAAGTTTTTGCTAGGGAGAAGCCGATTGAAGGAGCCAATTTCAATCATGTTGTGTTTGGCGCAGTTGGCCCTAACACGCGAGATGTAATGCTTCAACAAGGTCTACCTTGTCAAGTGGTCGCAAAGAATGCAACAGGAGCCGATTTGATGATAGCTTTAGGTCGTCATTTTGCATGAGCATCTGATTTTTAGTAAGCTAGGCTTAACAAGTGGCAGTTTGTTTTCGATAAGATGGTTGTGAATTGGGGGACCTTATGATGGAATTGCATTTTGATCGGCATCGTCGTTTGCGCAATCACTCCGTTTTACGGGGGATGGTTAGAGAAACACGCGTACTTGCATCAGATTTCATGTATCCTCTTTTTGTGACGCATGATGATGGGAGACATCCTATTCTCTCCATGCCAGGTGTTGACCACTTAAGTTTACAAGAACTTCGACGTGAAACCAATGTATTAAGTGAGCTTGGAGTACCGTCGATGATGATCTTTGGAATTCCTGCAGTAAAAGATGATGTGAGCTCTGAGGCTTATGCGGAAAATGGTATTGTACAACAGGCTATTCAGGTTGTTAAAAGTGAAAATCCACATATGTTAGTTGCTACTGATGTGTGTCTGTGCCAATATAATCCGGCTGGTCATTGTGGACTTGTACATGGTGACCAAATTTTAAATGATGAGTCACTTGTTTTACTGGCACAAACAGCTCTATCGCATGTTCAGGCAGGAGCCGATCTTGTAGCGCCTTCTGATATGATGGACGGGCGAGTGGCGGCGATTCGTGCCAAGCTCGATGAGGCAGGATATGTGCAGACTCCTATTATGTCGTACGCCGTGAAATATGCTTCAGCATTTTATGGTCCTTTTCGTGAGGCTGCACACTCTGCACCTGCGTTTGGCGATCGTCGCACCTATCAGATGGATCCTGCTAATGTGCGTGAAGCCATCCGTGAAGCCCGCTCTGACGTGACGGAAGGTGCCGATATTCTTATGGTTAAACCTGCCATGGCGTATATGGATGTGATTCGGGCAGTGAAAGATTCTTTTGATCTACCGCTTGCAGCGTATAACGTGAGTGGTGAGTATGCGATGGTTAAGGCAGCTGCGCTTCAAGGATGGATCGATGAGCGTGCAGTGGTTATGGAGATGATGACTGGATTTAAGCGTGCCGGTGCAGAAATTATTATTAGTTATTTTGCAAAAGATGTAGCGCGTTATTTGCGTGACATGTGATCATAGTCAACGGAGTGTGATGTCAGTGACTGAAGAACATACAATGATTCCTAACACGAAGCATACAGGTGCAAAATCTCTCGCCGCATTTGAACGGGCAAAGCAGTCTTTGCCAGGTGGCGTCAATAGTCCTGTTCGTGCTTTTCAAGCAGTAGGTGGTATACCGCCTTTTATCGAGCGTGGCGAAGGCGCATATGTTTATGATATTGATGGGCGCCGCTATGTGGATTATCTATTGTCGTGGGGTCCATTGATTGCAGGACATGCACACCCTGACGTAGTGAAGGCTATTACTGATCAAGCAACACGTGGGACGAGCTTTGGTGCGCCAACGGAAATTGAAACACAGCTTGCAGAAGAGTTGAAGCAAGCGTATCCATCGATGGAATTGGTGCGCATGGTGAGTTCAGGAACGGAAGCTACAATGAGCGCGTTGCGCGTTGCACGAGGCTATACTGGACGTTCACGAATTGTGAAATTTACTGGTTGTTACCATGGCCATGCAGATAGTTTATTAATTCGTGCAGGTTCTGGTGTTGCTACATTTGGATTACCAGATTCACCAGGTGTCCCAAGTTCCATTGCGGAGTTGACATTGACCGCACCCTATAATGATATCGACCGCTTGCGGATGTTATTTGAGGAGTACGGAGACGATATTGCGGCAGTGATTATTGAACCTGTTGCTGGCAACATGGGTCTTGTTCTTCCACAAGGTGGCTTTTTGCAAGCTGTGAGAGATCTTACCCTCGCCTATGATACTCTGTTGATTTTTGATGAGGTCATGACTGGGTTTCGCGTAAGCTATGGCGGAGCTCAAGGGAAATTTGGCATCGATCCAGATCTAACTACACTTGGAAAAGTGATTGGTGGAGGATTGCCAGTTGGGGTGTATGGCGGTAAACGTGAGATTATGGAGCAAGTAGCACCATCTGGTCCTATTTATCAAGCGGGTACATTATCGGGTAATCCACTTGCAATGGCAGCTGGGCTTGCAACAGTGAAACTTTTGCAGGTACCAGGAGCTTATGAGCGTTTAGAAAGTGTCTCGAAACGGTTAGTACAAGGGTTTCTAAATGCAGGGAAACGTGCGCATATTCCAGTGCAAGGACATGCCATTGGTGCGATGTATGGTACCTTTTTTGCTAGTGAACCAATTGTAGATTATGACTCTGCAAAACAGGCAGATGCACAGATGTATCGTGAATACTTTCATGAGATGCTTGAGCGTGGTTTTTACTTTGCTCCATCTCAATTAGAATCGGGTTTTGTATCACTTGCCCATTCTGATGAGCAGGTAGATCAGACACTCGCGGCAATGGATGATGTCATGCAAGTACTGGCCAAGAGGAGGACATAGGGTGGATATACGCCGGCGGCGATTTGTACTTGCCTCTCTACTAGTGGCAATGTTTTTATCAGCTATGGAGGGGACGATCGTCGCTACTGCAATGCCGACGATTATTGGAGATTTAGGTGGATTTGCTCTTTTTGCTTGGGTATTTTCGCTGTTTTTATTGGCACAAGTTGCATCGATTCCGATCTATGGACGTCTGTCTGATGTATGGGGGAGGAAACGCGTCTTTAGTATTGGAATTTTGATTTTTTTACTTGGTAGCCTTCTCTGTGGTTTTTCTCATTCCATGACTATGTTGATTATTTCGCGTGCAGTGCAGGGAATGGGTGCGGGAGCGGTACAACCGGTTGCGTCCACAATTGTAGGCGATATCTATCCGTTACGTGAACGCGCGCGCGTTCAAGGATATATTAGTAGTGTATGGGCGTTAGCTTCGATCGTTGGACCAACACTTGGCGGATTCATTGTACAGACGATCGGTTGGCCGTGGATTTTTTGGATCAATGTTCCGATTGGTTTTGTCACTTGGCTTGGGATCTATATGTTTCATCGAGAAGAAATTACACATAAAAAGCATGCCATTGACTATATAGGATCTTTGACACTCGTGATTGGCACGGCAGCGCTGATTCTCGGACTCGTTCAAGGTGGTGTCGTTTGGGCGTGGACTTCTTGGCAAAGTATCGTAGCTTTTGTTGTATTTATTCTGTTTACTGTTTTATTTATAGCTCGACAGAAAGTAGCACCTGAACCGATATTGCCATTGTATTTATTAACAGAGCGCAATGTCGCCCTTGCAAATGGGATCGCTTTAATTATTGGAGGCATTACATATGGGATTTCTTCTTTTACTCCGACATTTGCGCAGGGAGTTCTCGGTACGAGCGCAGTGGTCGCTGGCCTAACGATTGCCTCATTATCAGTAGGATGGCCCATTGCAGCCAGTCTTTCTGGTAAATTGATCTTATCGCGCGGCTATCGATTTTCCTTTATGTTAGGATTAATTGTTACATTTGGTGCAACAGTTCTCTATCCATTCTTGTTAACGCCAAACTCAAGTCCATGGTGGCTGGCTTTGGGAACGGCATTATTTGGATTTGGTCTTGGATTGTCGTCTACAACCTCGCTCCTTCTTGTACAGACAGCTGTCCCTTATGAACAACGAGGTGTATCCACTGGTGTCAATATGTTTGCACGAACGTTAGGGAGTTCGTTATGGGTTGCTGTATTAGGAAGCGTCATGGATAGTGTAATTGCTCATCATATTCGTATGAAAGATGGTCTAGGAGTTCATCATCCTGTTACACTGGATGTGACAAATGTTTTATTAGACCCATCTGCACGTGTCAAGTTAGGATCTTCACAATTGCACTTTTTGACTCATGCACTTGCAGCAGGTATCGATCAAGCTTTTTGGTTTGTATGTGCAACTGCGCTCATTGGTGTTGTATTGACTGTATTTGTTTCATCAAAAATACCGCACCAAGCATAGTGATTCCCCCTTTTCGTTAAGACCTTATGACTCATTCTTCTTCCTATGTCAGGCATAACTCGGCAGATTCTGACGTATGGTTTGGGAGAGGCATATGGCACTAGCAGGGGGGATTATGTTGGCTGAGCAAGAAGCGCGACAGGCGATTGAGTTATTTATTGATCAACAGGTATTTATGGATGCGGTACATGGTAATGAACAAGTAGAAGAATTATCTGCCCATACTGAAGTAACTACGTTTGAATATCGCGGTGATGATTTATTTCTGGAAGGGAATATCTTATTTACTGCTTACCTTGACAATCAAGTCAAAATGAATAATGCCTCCTCGAAGCAAACAAATGACGTTGAGAACGTTCAACACCGCATGCCTTTCGACTTAAAAGTTCCCGTTGCCTTTCAACCAAAAGGGTTGCTTAATGTTCAAGTGCAAATTCCTGATGCGACAATTCGAATTTTAGGACCTGGATGGACAAATGTCCAAGCTTTTTTAGTTGTTGAAGGTCTATCCCCTACTGGGGGGTATGTAGCTCATTTTGGAGCACAAGAAGCAAAGGAACCACCTCAATACGTTGCTTCGCAAGGAACGAGTGTAGCGCAATCTTTGCCTGCAGATCAAAAGATGACTTCTCCTTTTGTGGCACAAGTAGAGGAAAAAGTGCCTGAAAAAGAATTTTCACTCAGTGACTGGTTAAAACCATTTGAGATCACGGAATTATCCAAACCTACAAGTGAAAAAAAAGAAGAACTGATTGCACGTAGTGATAAAGAGTCACAAGGACAACATATTGCTGATTTATCTGATGTAGACAAATCAAAAGAAAAATGGAAAATGGATTTGCAGGGTGCTGACCGAGCACTTTCCGGTGAGCCCTCAAACTCGTTTGATTCAGATGTTGTGCACAAACCTGCCCAACCTTTCAAAACTGGTCAATCCCCAGAACTGGATAGTAAAAGCAGCAAGTCTGATGTCTTTTCTTTTAGTGATGAAACAAGGACAGATTACCAATCATCGCTGCATTTTCATTTTGAAAATGCAGATGTAGAGAGTGCCGAAGAAGTTAGAATTGAAAATCATAGTGACTCTGCAAAAGCTGTGTTTTCGCGTTCGGAAGGAAATATTCCTGAAACTCCAGAAGTGGTTGTAACACCACCTGTACTTACTCCGCAGGAGTTGGTGCCGACACCTGTAGAATCAGCAGCGCCTCCAACTGCACCTGTCGCACCGCAGGATAAAGGTGAGATTGCTTTTTCTTTAGAAGCAGAAGTAACTGCTGTTGATGTGGAAAAACAGAAAATTAGTGGTATTCATGCCGGATTAAGTGTGCAAGGTGATAGTGACGGTAAGTCGCCTTTGCAAATGTCCTATACTGCTGTTCCGGAAGATGAAGTGGAGATGTCTGCAGCAGAATGGTTTTGGAAAACCATGAATATTCCTGCAGGTGATGCTAAATGTACGATGAAATTTAGAATTGTACACGATGCTGAAACGCTTGAAGATATATCGTCGCTTTATCATGTAAGTGTTGCTGACTTAATGCGCGTCAATGACATTGCACTTGAAGGATCCATTGCAGGTGCACTGCTGTACATTCCCGATGCATCCCAATAATGAATCGTATGGAGTACGAGAGGGTGATTCAGCGAATGGAGTATGAGAGTATTCTTCATGCGGTGATACCACACTACCCTATGCGCGTACATGATTGGCAGTGGATAAGACCAGACGCCTGTTTACTGCATACAAACTATGGGCAAAAATTAATGCGCGTAGAGCGGGATCAAGTGCAAGTGCAAGTGCGCGGACAGGTATTGGATGCACTCGCAATTCGGGGGATTAGACGGACACCAAGACATATTCGCACTATCTATGGTGACTCATTCATGTCTGTCGATGGGTATATCTGTACGGTATCAGATCACTTGCGTTTTCAAGAAGTAGAAGTACCAAAATATCTGCGTGAAGTAACAGAGAATCTAGCCCATGTACACAGTGCGTTGTCAGATATAGCAGTGCGGCCTGTTTCGGTTCCTGTTCTTCCTCACGTCAGTAATATGTTGGAAAATGGGATAAATCAGTTAGAGCGAGTAGAAGTGATTTGTAAAAATGAGCGAACAACGCCATTTTCCGTTTTATTACTATCCAATCTTTCTGCGGTGCGTGAACGAGCGCACCGCAACTATGCATTGGCTAAAGCAGCAGGTATTGATGATCAGGTACGAACAAAAGCAGATCGCATGATTTTAGTGCATTATGATGCGAGCAGTGTCGCTTTTACTGATCTTGGACGCATGGCGACACTAGGATTTGATGAAGTGTCTATTGGTGATCCGGAAATGGATGTCATGTCGCTTTGTCGTTCGTTATATGAGCATGGATTAAGTGAAGAAATTCCACATGTACTAGAACACTACAGAAAAGCAAGAGTAACTGATGCAGAGTTTGAAAAAAGAGTGATTAGCGTGGTGGGGTATCCATTTTCAGTAATTGATGTCGCCAATAGCTATATGCATAGTGAACGTCGTTTTGAATCTGTGTGGCGGACGCGTCTATTTCATGCTCTACGTATGGACAGTGGAAAACCCTAGGGAGGGGAGTACATTGCGAGACTTTACTGTAGACGACGTTAAGTCTGTATGTGAGAAGTATGGAATTGACGTTGAGGTTTTACGAGAGTATGAGTTTTATCCACGAAAAGCGAGTATCGTGGGTGGGGCATTGCGCATTATGACTGAGCGTCAAGTTATTTATATGAAACGTGTGGTGGTACCAACTCCCATGCATGTACAAGCAATTTTTGAGGCTGTTGAAGGGCTGGCCGCAAGAGGTGCAAGAGTTTTGCGCTTCTTGCGGACTAAATATGGAGATCCGTATGTGATTCATGAAACAGGATATTATTATGCGCTATCACAAGTAACTGGAAGGATACCAGATTTTGAATCGCCAGAGGAGTTTATAGAGGCATTTGCAACCCTTGCCGAATGGCATGCTAGTGCAAAAGTGAATCATGGGATACTCTATCAACCAAGACGTATTGATGTGACGTACGAATGGAGTGTAGCTCGTGCTAAACTCGAAATCTATCGAGAATATGCGTTAGACCGTGAAGAACCAACAGAATTAGATGAACGCTTTCTTGCTATCCGAGAGGATGTCGATCAGCAGATCGGCGTTTCTCTTGCTAAATTGCTGCTTATTCCATACGAACAAATCACGCAAGAAGCTGTGAGTAGCGGAACGTTATGTCATGGGAGCTTTGTTCGGAAAAACTTAGTGAAGTCTAAAGATGGTCTGTTTGTATTGGATCACGATCATCTGTATGAAGGATCACAAATGTTAGATCTTGCACATTTTTTACAGCGCTATGGTGCACAACAATCTTTTGATATAGATTTATGTCAGCGTGCACTGGCCAAGTACGAAGCCATACGACCGATCTCACAAAAAGAGTGGAGCTTACTTGAAGTACTCCTTAGTTTTCCATCTGCAATCATTCAAGTGCTGCAGTGGTACTACGAGCAACGCAGGGATTGGGACATAGAAGATTTTATAGATGTATTTGAAGATGCTTGTGACATGGATGTGGCTCGATTAGCTCTTCGTCGTCACCTCTTTGGAAGTATAGTAGAGGACGAGCCAAGTCCGATACCATTGCACGATTTTTTTAAAAAATATGGGAAACAAAATATTGAGTTTGAAGCATCATGTGTTCGCGATGAAGAGGATCTTACTAATAATCACATTTTCACAACTAAAAGTGTGGTAAAAAAGCATCTTACAGCAAACGCTGAAAGTGCGACCAGGATATCACCTGAATCGGCTGGTCTTTGGCGTCCGACGATGAACCAACCGCCTAGTTTAGGGAGTACCGAGAAAGAAAGTGACTAGAACAAGAATAAGGCCTGCTAATATCATCAAATTAATAATGGAGGGGAAAAACAACATTTGAAGCATTGTTAAAAAAATACATCCTAGTAGAATAACTTTTGCAAAACGTGCAAGTGCCATAAAAAAATTTGGCATCGTTGATCCTCCGTTTCCTTGCTTGTTGACCATAGAGTTATACGCAACCAACACAAGAGTGTACGACATCATATGCGCACTCTATGGTTTGGGTGCTTTTTTTTGCAATTGCGCCTATCTATCCATTTTCTCAAGCGGGTGATGCATGGTATAGTAGATGTAATGAACGTGAAATGGGTGAGTGTGTGTCAGACAAAACGTCAACTGCGAAAACATTAAGTACTTTAGTTCCTCCGCCTGAAGGTTGGCGCTTTAAGGTGATTTTATATACTGCGCTTGTAGTAGGTGCCATTGGCGCTGGTATAGGATATATCGAAAAAGGCTCCGCTATTAACAGTATTTCAATGGGTGTAGGGCTTCCAATGGTCATGGCACCTTATTTTGTGGTTCCACGAACAAAGACGCTGCGCATCTGGCAAGGGAGCATTACAGGTGCATTAAGCGGGATTGTTGCAATGCTATTACTTTTGTTATTTGCTACAGATAGATTCACCAACCACTGGGCTATATTTGGGACGAGTATTTTGCAGTTTCTTATTATGTCAGTTGGTATCTCCTGGTTGTCTGTCGTGCTATCTGATTGGACTGAAAAACGACGTCTAAAAATAGAAGCTAAACGTGAGGCGGAAACGCCAAAGTTGGAAAAACATTATCCCAAAAAGCAGCGTTTGCGAGCACCTAAACAAGAAGACTCTGGACACACCGTTCGAGTGCATCGCTATAATAAAAAAAAGAAATAATGTGAAGTTTGACAGTGTTGCAATCCAATACGTATAATGAGGGAAATTATTTTCGGAATTGAATAATCAAGCAACCTGAACAGGAGTACATGCACTAGAAGTCGACAGAGAGAGGGGCTTTGTCTGAGATCCCCTTGGCTGATGTGTGTGGAAGGTCGGTTCCTCTTTAGTAAGATGACAAGGTTGCGGGTAGATCCCTTATCGCTTCGAGTGTTGCGCACTATTGATGTGTGCAAAATGTAAGGTGGTACCGCGGAAGTTTATCCTTTCGTCCTTCATGGACGAGAGGATTTTTTATGAATGGAATAAAAGGTAGGAGGAATGATTGATGACTGAACAAAATGAGCAAAAGTCGAGTCAAACAACACCCCTTGGGGCGTATCATGCCGAAGAAATAGAGAATCGATTGTATCAGTGGTGGATGGACCAAGGTTTTTTTGAGGCGACTGGAGATCAAAAGAAAAAACCGTTTACGATTGTTATGCCACCGCCAAATGTGACTGGAGTTTTGCATCTTGGCCATGCACTAGACAACACGATTCAAGATTTATTGATTCGTATGCGTAGAATGCAAGGCTATGATGCGTTGTGGCTACCAGGTACAGATCATGCGGGTATTGCCACGCAGACACGAGTAGAGGCACAGCTTAGTAAAAATGATGGTTTATCGCGTCATGATATAGGCCGTGAGGAATTTGTTAAACGAGTGTGGGAGTGGAAAGAACAATATGCAGAAGTTATCCGCTCGCAAATTCGTCGGTTAGGTGCTTCCTGTGACTGGTCGCGGGAACGTTTCACGATGGATCCTGGTCTCTCCAAAGCGGTTCGCGAAGTTTTTGTAACGTTTTATGAAAAAGGGTTGATTTACCGAGGGAATTATATTATCAATTGGTGTCCAAGGTGTGGGACTGCCCTTTCTGATATCGAGGTGGAATACGAAGAAACTAAAGGAACGTTATACCATATAACGTATCCATTTACGGATGGATCAGGTTCTTTAGTGATAGCTACTACTCGGCCTGAAACGTTATTTGGCGATGTGGCAGTTGCTGTTCATCCCGATGATGATCGTTATCGTTCGGTGGTAGGTAAGTATTTGCGCTTACCTTTTGTTGAACGGGAAATTCCTGTTATCTCGGATGAGTATGTAGATCCGGAGTTTGGTACAGGCGCTGTTAAAATCACTCCAGCGCATGATCCAAATGACTTTGAAGTGGGTCAAAGACATCATCTTCAAGCCATGAATGTCATGACGAAAGATGGTAAATTAAATGAGTACGCTGGTAAATTTGCTACGCTTGATCGCTATGAGGCACGTACACAAGTAGTTGCAGAACTAATGGAACAAGGACTGCTAACGCACGAAGAGCATGATCATTCGGTAGGGCATTGTGAGCGCTGTGGAACGGTAGTAGAACCGTGGCTTAGTACACAATGGTTTGTGAAGATGGAACCGCTTGCGATTCCTGCAAAAGAAGTGGTTGCATCTGGTGAAACTCAATTTATTCCAGACCGCTTTGCTAAGATCTATAGTCACTGGCTTGAACATATTCGCGATTGGTGTATTTCTCGGCAGTTGTGGTGGGGGCATCGCATTCCCGCATTTTATTGCGCAAATTGCGGTGGAACAACCGTGAGTCGAGATGACGTACACGTCTGTAGTCACTGTGGTAGTCATCAGATATCGCAAGATGAAGATGTCTTAGATACGTGGTTTTCTTCTGCATTATGGCCATTTTCAACCATGGGTTGGCCGGATGATGAAACGGGTGATCTCGCTAGGTATTTTCCTACTCAAGTACTCTCGACAGGATTCGATATTATCTATTTCTGGGTTGCTCGAATGATCTTTATGTCACTTTCGTTTACTGGAATACCTCCGTTTGAACACGTTTTAATGCACGGGTTAGTGCGCGATGATCAAGGTAGAAAGTTCTCAAAAAGCCTCGGGAATGGCATTGATCCAATGGACGTGATTGAAAAATATAGCGCAGATGCTCTTCGTTTTATGTTGGTCACTGGGGCAACACTGGGCCAAGATATGAGATTTTATTTAGAAAGAGTGGAATCAGCGCAGGCATTAGTAACAAAAATTTGGAATGCATCTCGTTTTGTGCTGATGAATATCGATAGCGAGAGTAAACCGCAACTTCCCACTGTTGCAGACCGTAGTCTGGCGGATCGCTATATCTTACATCGCTTACAAGAGACTTCAGAACAAGTGACCCAAGAACTAGAGAGCTATCAATTTGCTGAAGCTGGAAAAACGATTTATGAATTTATTTGGAATGATTTTTGTGATTGGTATATCGAATTGGCGAAAGTCAGTCTTTATGATGAGCAAAATGAACAAAAAGCCGCGACTCAAGGTACGCTCGTGTTTGTATTGGATCATGCACTTCGCTTATTGCATCCCTTCATGCCATTTGTTACAGAAGAGATTTGGCAGGCATTACCGCATGATGGAGAAACGATTATGCGCGCATCATGGCCTGATGGATCTGAGGCATTGGTTGATTACAAAGCGTTTACTGATATGATGATGGTGATGGATGTCGTTCGAGCTGTGCGCGCATTGCGTCATGAAAAAAATATCGCACCAAGTAAAAAAATAGACATGATCCTGAGACCCAAAGCAGATCGTGTTGAGATGTTACAAGTGGCTGCACCGTATCTCGTTAGACTTTGTAATCCGCAAAGTTTATTGATTGCACAAGATGTGCAGTTACCGGAAGAGCGCATCACAAGTGTGCTAGCTGACGTGGAGATTATTGTTTCGCTTGAAGGGTTAGTCGATCTTGCCGCAGAACAAAAGCGATTGACAGAAGAGAAAAAGCAATTGGAGTTTGAAGTGAGTCGCTTGCAAGGGAAACTAAACAATGAATCATTTGTAGCAAAAGCACCTGATGCCATTGTGCAAAAGGAACGGGAGAAATTGCAAGGATACATGGAGCAACTAGAAAAAATAGTGGCCGAGCTAGAGCGGATTGTAGCGGTGTCAAACACACAGCCTACAGAATAGGATGGTAGAAACATGGGTCTATCTCTTGAAGAACAATCTGCAATAGCTTATATTCAATCACGCGCACGATTCGGTATGAAGCCGGGGTTACAGCGAATCGCGTATTTATTGCAACATCTTGGATCTCCCGAGAAGCAACTCCGTTTTATACATGTGGCTGGTACCAATGGAAAAGGTTCAACGTGTGTGTATGCAGCATCCATGCTACAAGCAGCTGGTTATCGTGTAGGTCTCTATACTTCACCGTATCTTACGGCCTTTGCTGAACGGATGAGTGTGAATGGGGTGGCCATTACTGCTAGTGAGTTAATTGCGTTGACTAAACAGGTACAGCTTATTGCAGACACAGTAGCTGGAAACAAAGAACTTGAACCTACTGAATTTGAGATTATAACAGCCATTGCATTTCTGTTTTTTCTTTCTAGAAAAGTAGACTTGGTTGTGCTAGAAGCAGGTCTTGGCGGTCGTTTTGATGCAACTAATGTAGTGTTACCAGAAGTTTGTGCTATTACCAATGTCGATTTAGATCACACTGAGATTTTGGGAAAAAATGTGCGCGAGATTGCTTTTGATAAATCTGGTATTATAAAAAGCAACGTTCCAGTTGTTACAGGTGCGCAACATGATGCCCTAGATGTGATTCAGCAGGTTGCAAAAAAACAGCATAGTGATGTTTGGATGTTACACAATACGATTCGTGTAGTACCAGAATACGTCTATGATCTTGCTGGACAAAGGTTTAGTTATATGGGTCGCTTTCATGATTGGCTTGGGTTACGTTTAAATATGTTAGGTATCCATCAAGTAAGTAATGCAGGTGTCGCGCTTGGACTCATGGAGGTATTATCAACAAAAGGTTACACCATCAGTGAGCAGGCTATTCGTGTTGGATTGAAAACAGCAGTTTGGCCAGGACGACTTGAAGTGATTCACAAAGATCCCGTTGTCATACTTGATGGGGCTCATAACAAAGCTGGTGCGGTAGCCATGGCGCGAGCTTTAGAGGATTTATCTATTTCTCGCTATGTGTTGGTAATGGGGGTTTTGAGTGATAAAGATATGGATGGTATGTCGCGTGCCATTGTGCCAAAGAGCAGTTATGTAATCGTTACTAAACCTGCAGTGCAAAGATCTACACCTACAGAAGTATTGGCTTCATTTGTGCGTAACTATGCGGGAGAGGTCCCTGTAGAACTTGTGGAAGATGTTTCACAGGCCGTGCAGCGTGGAGTATCTATAGCGAACCAAAAAGCGGTTGCACTGTGTATCATGGGATCACTATACACAGTGGCGGAAGCAAAGATGACATTTTTGCAAAGTTAATTACAGTAAGTGCGAGAGGTGGAGAAGCAATGGCAGTTGGACAGTTGGATAAAGCGTCGGTGCCGCATGTTCATTTTATTGGAATTGGCGGTGCCGGCATGAGTGCGATCGCAAGTATTCTGCTGGAAAGAGGCTATCGTGTGTCAGGGTCTGACGTTGCGTTGCACGATTATACGCGGCGATTGATCGAGCTTGGTGCAACTGTATATGAGGGGCACGATGCGGCACATGTTGCAGGCGCAGACGCAGTAGTCTACACTACCGCAGTTTCTGCTGACAATGTAGAATTACTAGCGGCGCACGATCTAAAGATCCCTGTGCTGCATCGCTCTGAGATGCTGGCGCAACTCATGCAAGCAGGCGTCGGCATTGCTATCGCTGGTGCACATGGAAAAACGACCACGACATCGATGGTGGCTTGGATATTAGAACGAGCAGGTCTTGATCCGACATTTCTTGTTGGAGGTGTCGTTGCCAATCTTGATACGGGTGCTAAAGCCGGAGCGGGACAATATGTGATTGCTGAGGCAGATGAGAGCGATGGTTCATTTCTTAATTATGAACCAGCAATTGCTGTTATTACCAATATCGAGGCTGATCACTTGGAGCATTATGGTGGAGAATTTGATCAATTAAAGAAAGCGTATCAACAATTTGCAGATCGGATACCAGAAGAAGGATTACTTATCTCATGTGCTGATGAAGTAGAAGCACAGTCTATTTTGGCAGGAGCTTCTTGTCACAGAAAGACCTATTCTGTACGTGGATACGAAGCTAATTTAATTGCAAATAACGTTCACTTTGATGGTCGTGGCTCGCGTTCAGATATTTATTTGGATGGGGAATACTTAGGCGTTATTGAACTTCAAGTACCTGGTTATCACAATATATCCAACGCGCTTGGGGCTATGCTGGTAGCATTAGAAGTGGGAGTTTCTTTTCCTGTGATTCGCGATGCCATGAAACTTTTTCGTGGTGCTTTACGTCGTTTTCAAGTCCATTACGATCATGGTGGTATTATGGTGGTGGATGATTATGCTCATCATCCAACTGAAATTAAGGCGATTATTACAGCAGCAAAAGCGACAGGTAAACGCATTATTGCTGTTTTTCAACCGCAACGCTATACGCGGACATACCACCTATTTGATGATTTTACACATGCCTTTTCTGAAGCACAAGAAGTAGTGATTGCAACAATTTATTCACCAGCCGGAGAACAACCAATTGCTGGTGTCAATTCTTCACGATTAGCAGAGATGGTAAGAGTAAATAGTAATTCGACGGCTACATTTATTCCTAATAACGCAGAAATCCTGATGTATTTGCAAGAAATCGTGCAACCAGGTGATTTAGTATTGACAATGGGCGCAGGAGACATTTGGAAAGTTGCAAAAGAATTTTCAGTATGGTTAGAGTCAAAAATGTCATTAGCTAACCAAATATAGAGAAATGTTTTATTTTATAGAGCAGCGAATGATTGCTTGGTTTCTTGTTGGATATGTTTAAGTTGCTCCATTTTACTTGGTAACGCTCCTTTGAGGGGCGTTTTTTTTATTCATTATTGTAAGAAGGAATATGCATCAAGTTGTCGAACAGCTTCAATTATTAGCAATAATCGTATGGCAAAGGTGGCTAGTGATGGAACCTATCAATGATATTTTGGAATGCGCAGTGAATCAGCATGCATCGGATGTTCACTTAACTGTAGGTGTACCTCCAGTGTATAGAATTGCAGGTCAATTGCGAAGGGGAACGGGTGAACCTCTTCAAGCACAAGAAATGGAGAGTATGGTTAAAAATTTACTTACTACGAAGCAATGGGATCACTTAGTGACTCATGGTGAAATTGATTTTTCGTATAGCATAACTACTATTGCAAGATTTAGAATAAATGCATTTAGACAACGTGGTCGATACAGTATTGCAACGAGATTTATTTCAATGGATGTACCTTCTATGGATGGTCTTGGTTTGCCTTCATGTATTCGAAACTTTGCTGATCAAAAGCAAGGATTGTTACTTGTTACAGGACCCACTGGTACTGGTAAGTCGACAACACTTGCAGCCTTCATTAACCATATTAATCTGTCGCAATATCGTCACATTATTACACTTGAGGATCCTATTGAATATATGCATAGTCACATGTGCTCTATTATCGATCAGCGGGAAGTGGGGATCGATACGATGTCATTTGCGCAGGGATTACGCGCTGCTTTGCGTCAAGATCCAGATATATTGCTTGTCGGTGAAATGAGGGATTTAGAAACGGTTGCCATTGCAATTACTGCTGCTGAGACGGGACACTTAGTACTCGCTACATTGCACACTCCAGATGCGCCACAATCGATTGAACGTATGATCGATGTGTTTCCAGCTGTGCAACATCAACAGATTAGAACACAGTTAGCAAGTGTATTGATTGGTGTAATTTCGCAAAGATTAATTCCTTCCATAACTGGGGATGAGCGTGTGTTAGCTACTGAAATTCTTGTTAATACGCCTGCTGTAGCCAATTTAATTCGCCTTCAAAAAGTCCATCAAATTCGTAGCATGATACAAACCGGAAGTTTATATGGCATGCAAACAATGGACATGTGCCTGCATCAGTTGGTGCAAGCTGGGGTAATTTCGCAAACTGAAATCGATCAATTACATGTACTTTCTACAAAAAGTAATATGTAGTAGTAGATACAGAAATGACAGGATTTTTTAAATGAAAGATGGGTGTTACAAATGGAGCGTACATTCGTTTTATCAACCGTAATTATACCAATCATTACGGTTCTTCTTTTTTTATGTACATGGTGGAAATTCGGGGGAAACTGAGGAGTACTTTATTGCGCTGTTTGCTGGGAGTGTGTTTATTGTCTTATCAGTGATTGATTATCGTTCCTATCAATTGCCAAATGTCATCCTTTTACCAAGTATTGCATTACTACTTTTGGGCCGCATATTTATACATCCATTTGGACAATGGACTTATGCGATTGGCGCATTATTGGGATTTCTAAGTATTTTTTTCATTGTTGTTTTGAGTCATGGAGGCATGGGATTTGGGGATGCTAAATTATTTTTATTTGTAGGATTATATGGTGGGATTGCGCAAACTATTTTAACGCTTATTATTTCGTCATTATTAGGAGCGGTCATTGGTATAGGGTTAATCGTTAAGGGACGAATACACAAGAATGGAATGATCGCCTTTGGACCATATATTGGATTTTCGGCTGTGTGTATTCATCTCTATGGATCTCCTATCATTCATTGGTATCTATCATTTTTTTACTAAAGTGAATGAGAACGATTTTTTATTTTTTATATTTGGTTTATCTACTTGTAGGGGATATACAATTTACTGCATGCTATGGTCTGTATATATGTAATTGTGCATAATGTTAAGTAAGAAGAAGCATCTGCCCTGTATGCGATTCTTACAGTCCAGAGTGAGATGGACGATCAATTTCCATTTGTGCCCATTGCACAATATGGGATGAGTGTTATACTACTTTCTAGTTTGATAGGCAGTAGGCGCTGTCTGGTGCTTTGCCCCTTTTCCGTAAGGTTTATACGTGAAAAGAGGTGGTTAAGTGCATAAGTTCCGCCGAACCAAGTATGGTCTCATGGTGTCGTTTGCGGCGCTCATAGCGTTTGGATTGACGACAGGTATGGCATCATATAAGTCTGTAGATATAGTGATGAATGGACGTGTACTGACAGAAGGTACTTACGCTGGGGAAACGGTGTCCCAGTTTTTAGCCCAGGAAGGCATTCATATCACAGATTATGATTTGGTTGAACCAGCAAGGACGACACTACTTCAAAACGATATGAAGATCGTCGTGCAAAAAGCGAAGCGTGTGATTTTTAAAGATGACGGGCGAGCTCCGATTCTTGTTCATACACTCGCTAGTACAGTCAAAGAATTTTTTGAGCAGTCCAATGTACACTTGTCAAGATACGACAAGTTGAATGTTTCGCTTGATGAAAAGATTAAAGACGGTATGAACATCACCATCACTAAGATGCAGACTATAATAGAGACTCGCAAGGAAAGTATTCCCTACGTGGTGGAACGCGAGTCATCAAGTCAATACCCTGTTGGAGATGATGTGGTCGCTCGTGCAGGTGATAATGGCTTGATGGAACTCACTACGCGCAAGAATTACGTAAACGGGAAGCTGGTTCGCACGCGTCAATCACAAAAAATACTACTTAGACCGATCAAAGAAATAATTGACGTGGGAACGGCCCCACAAGCTCCCGTGATGTCGAGAAGTGATGCATCGCTCGTCGCAAATGAAGTACTTACTGTCGTAGCGACAGCTTATTCTAATCCAGGCGGATTTACTGCCACAGGTGCCCCAGCAGGGTATGGTGATGTAGCGGTCGATCCAAGTATT
The DNA here is from genome assembly GCF_022606465.1 of Sulfoacidibacillus ferrooxidans. Taxonomy (NCBI): domain Bacteria; kingdom Bacillati; phylum Bacillota; class Bacilli; order Caryophanales; family Alicyclobacillaceae; genus Sulfoacidibacillus; species Sulfoacidibacillus ferrooxidans. The sequence goes on along the minus strand of NZ_JALBUF010000003.1, from coordinate 189,981 downwards.
ATCCCTTTGGGGACGAAACTTTATATACCAGGATATGGTTATGCTGTAGCGAATGACACAGGTAGTGCGATTCAGGGGTATCGCATCGACTTGTGCTTTAACTCTGTTAGCCAAGCAATTGATTTCGGACGCCAGATGGTTCAGGTTTACATACTAGGGCAGTCATCGTGATGTAATTCATAGCGCCGAAATGTTTTGATTGGATAAGGGGTTAAACACAGGGAGAAGACAGCGCCGTAAGACAAAGGGGAGCCATGTGCTCCTCTTTATATGTGTATATGGTATAATAAGTCTAGATGTTAGGAGGTAATGAGTACATGATTGAAGTTTCAACAGAGAATGAATGGCAAGAGCAAGTTAGTCATGTAATGACTCCATATTTGCTATTTAAGCATAGTACAACCTGTCCCATTAGTGCGGGAGCTTATCGAGAAGTTGTCCGTTTTGATCAAAGAGGGGAGCTTCCCATATATTTAGTGAAGGTCATCGAATCGCGACCTCTTTCACTGCAACTGGCAGATGTTTTTCATGTGCCACATGCATCTCCTCAAGTCATATTGATGAATAAAGGAAATCCCGTATGGAATACTTCTCATGGACGTATTACAGAAAAAAACCTATTGGCAGCAGTTTCTAGTGTAAGTAACTTATAACATCATTGCAATTACCAAAATACTTTCTCGCGCAATGTATTTGGCAAGGAAAGCATTTTGGTATGCAGATGAGTTAAAAGATCATGTCATTACTCATTTAATTTAGGCGACAGAAGACGTGGTTGAGACATCATACTAAATATAAATGGTGCGAGTAACACAGTAACCATAGCAGTAGAAATGAGTACGCCCTCTTCTGTGCCGTTGATCATACCTATGCGTGAGGCGACAGTTGTTACCGCTATAACAAGTGTAAAACGAGTTGACATCAATATACCTCCAGAGATCGTTTCGCGCCAAGAATATATGGGACGAAAAGCTGCTGCAGCACCTATTTTTACTAAGAAGGCAAGGGTTACATAAAGAGGTAGTTGTGTCAGTACTGAATCAAAGTGAACGTGGCTGAGATCAAGTTCCATGCCTACAGTTACAAAAAACATCGGTAAAAATAGGGAGTAACCCAATATCTCAAGTTTTCCTCTAAGTACTTCATGCTCATCCTGGGCAAGGAGTGAGCATACGAGACCACCGACGAATCCCCCAAGAATAATCTCGGCGTGTAGTGCCATGGCTACTGCTCCACAGATAGCCATGATAGCGAGCGCTGCTCGAACCCCTAACTGTGAAACGCGAACAATTCTTTGACGCAGGTTGATTTTTTTTAGTGCATATAACCCAACAAAATAAATGGTTGCACCGAGAACAAGGAGCACTAGCATTTGTAAACGCAAATCTCCTTCTGGGCGTGTGGGACTTTTTAGAACAGCAGATGCTAAAAAAACGGTGATAAAGTCTGCTACAAGTGCAGATATGAGAAGTGTTTGACCTAGCGGCTTTTCGATTAACTCCGTTTCTTTTAAGATGGGTACGACGACACCAAGTGAGGTAGTAGCAAATATTAAAGATGTGAGAAGTGGATTTTTTGTTAAGCCTAATTGCCATAAAATGTGTCCAGCAGCTAAAGCTAACGCCGCTGTCGCAAGAAAATTAACAACTGCTACAGCTAAAGTTTTACTTCCACTCTTTTCAGGTAATAAAGTGGAGTCGATCGTTTTTGTTTTCTTTTTTTTAATAGGAATACGGATCTCTAAACCAGCAAGAAACATCAAATAAAGCAAGCCAACTTTCGTCACTACTTTCATCCAATCAGGTGGAAGTACAAGATGAAATCCGCCTCGACCAACTAGAATGCCACAGATGATTTCTAAGATAGCTGTGGGTATTCTTAGTTTGGGTATTAATAATGCAAAAATAGGCATTGCAAAAGCGATGACAAAAACAGTTGAAAACGTAAAAAATGGCGAAGAGAGCATACTGATCACCTCCTTGGGATTGTCCATATAGCATATGAGACAATAGATAAACAAAGAAGAAGAAATCTCGTGAACAAAGTATTACAGTCTATACGTCATTCAAGTAGAGCTCATAGATTTGATCGTTGATTCATATCTTCCTACTAGGATAAAAATAGGACAAGTAGGGTGATAGGTTTGACGTACAAATGGAGCTTTGAGAGGGATCCCGCAACAGGAGAGATGAGAGAACGGGTAGATGCTTTAGACAAGAAGAATTCCGCTGCAGATTCGTCTAAACTAGTGAACGTGCAATCTGAATTGACACAGGCCCCTACCGTAGATAAACATGTAAGAGATACGATACATCATGCGCGCGAATTGGCTAGCGCAAGTGACTTGTCATGGCCTATCAACACCGGAAATAGATTTCATGCAAAAAGAAAATGGTACTATCGACGGCGGGTATCCATTCAAAAACAAAGATTATCTTTACGGGAAATTGCATTTGCAGCATTGTCAGTGGGTGTAACTCTTGGGGCAGTATTGATTACTGTATTACACTTTTTTTTGTTTCTTGTACCAAGTGAAAATCATTTATCTCTTGAAGGGACATCCAAAACGAATGTTATGCAGACAAATGGTTTACAAGTTCAAATGGGGAATGCAAAAATTGTTGAAACTGCCCTTTCACAACACGCAATTATTGTTCCTGCAATAACGACACTGATGTACGAGGATGGGGTATTTTCTACGCTCGGTGAGGCGCAATCTGCATTGCATGATGTCTCTAATAGTGGAGTGGATGCATGTATATCTGAGACTGCACCCTATCACTTATTATTAGGTCCAGTATTACGAAAATCTGGTGATGTGTCATTTAATGCTTGGTTAACTCGTGCTGAAGTTCCTTTTTATGTTCAGCCGTATACTATCAGTGAACAAATGTATTCACTTCCCTCTAGTACTCACTCTGCGATTGGTGTGCAAGTATTGTCGCAAATAGAAACTTTGGTTGTTTTAGATACCGATATTTTACAAGCGTTAATCGCAGAGAATTCGCAGTATCAAGTGAAAGATTTAAATTCTTGGATCACTCAAAGTTCAAACTTAGCTAGTAGTCTTCATTCATCGATTGCACAATTAGGCGGAATGGGTACAAATATTCTAGCTTATCATTCTGCTGTGAGCATGGCTGTAGATCATGTCAATGATATCTTGAATCCAAATAGTGATATTGGGAAGGTTCTCTTAGTTAAAGCTTTGTTAGCTGCGCAGAAAATTACGTAATACATGTTTCCATAGAGCCAATTGAAAACTTTTTGACGAATCTGGAGTGGGCAGCTTATATGCAGATGATATACTTAATAAAAAGTAAGGTAAGTCATTAGACAGTATTACGGGTCATTCGATTTTTTAAAAATAAACATATAAACAAGTATCTCGTGGGGCATCTTACCAATTAGATCTGCGTGTGAGAAAAGGTGAATGATTATGTTAACAGAAGTCGTGCTCGCGTCAAGTTCACCAAGACGCACAGAGCTTTTACAGTTGTTGGGTGTTTTACATCGTGTGTATAGTATTCCGATTGACGAAACATTTAACAAAGACACATCAGTGTCATCGAATGTGGTTCGTCTGGCAGTTGAAAAAGCACGTGCAGTAGCAGAGCAAGTCCCACACGCATGGGTGATTGGTGCTGATACAGTTGTTGTCTGTGATCAGCAAGTGTATGGAAAACCTAAAGATGATGCGGCTGCATTGGACATGTTACATGCTTTACAAGGGCGTGAACACGAAGTGTTCTCAGGTGTAGCAGTACTAAATTCTAGGACGTTTGAAGTACAGTCCGGGTTCCGCAAAGTAAAGGTGAAGATGTCTTCTCTCACAGAGTCTGACATGCTTCAGTATATAGCATCTAGGGAGCCGCTTGATAAGGCTGGGGCATATGCTATTCAGGGTAAGGGAGCAAGATGGATTGAATGGATTGAAGGTGACTATTATGCAGTAGTCGGTCTACCTTTAGAGTTAACATCACGGTTACTAGTTGCAAGTGGGTATATATTTTAATTATTTGAAGAGCATCTTGATGCGGATTGCGAGGATGATTACAATTGGTAGAGCGCCAGCGGCCGGAACGTGGTACACTTATGGCTGAATTGCCAATCGAAGAAAGACCGCGTGAGCGTTTACTGCAGGCTGGGGCTGAGACGCTGTCAACATCAGAGTTACTCGCTTTAGTCCTTGGCACGGGCACGCGTGGGGAATCGGCGATTGCTGTGGGAGAGCGCGTACTTAGCCACGTTGGTGGGTTGCGTGAACTGCTGGATGTCCAAGTGAGCGAATTGAGGCAGGTATCTGGTGTGGGTGTAGCAAAAGCGGTGACTATTTTGGCAGCTATCGAACTAGGTCGGCGACTGCATATCTCTGTGGGTGCTCCTGCACAAAAAATTACGTCACCTCAAGATGCGGCAGGATATCTGATGGAAAAGTTGCGATTTCTTCGTAAAGAACATTTTGTTACCATCCATTTAGATACAAAACATCAAATTTTAGGGGAAGAGGTAGTTTCGATTGGGTCGTTAAACGCATCGATCGTGCATCCTAGAGAAATCTTCAAGACAGCTGTTAAACGTAGTGCCGCAGCTATTATATGTGCGCATAATCATCCAAGTGGTGATCCTACGCCAAGTCAAGAGGATATTGATGTTACAAAGAGACTCGTAGCAGCGGGAACTATACTTGGTGTAGAAGTGCTAGATCACATTGTGATTGGTGATAAAAGGTATATAAGCTTGCGAGAAAGAGGTCATTTTAGCGACTCTCATTCATTGCTTGGCTGAATATATGAAAGGGTGTAGGCAAATCGATGTTTGGAAACTTGCGTGACATGGGAATTGATTTAGGAACAGCGAATACTTTGGTCTATATGAAAGGACGCGGGATTGTTGTACGAGAGCCTTCTGTTGTCGCTTTGCGAACAGATACAGGTGCCATTCGTGCAGTTGGAGAAGAGGCAAAACGCATGATTGGACGAACCCCAGGTAATATAGTGGCTGTGCGTCCAATGAAAGATGGTGTTATTGCTGATTACGACACGACAACAACGATGCTTAAATACTTTATTCGTCAAGCGTTAAAGAAAAAATCTGTATTTGCTGGTAAACCACGCGTAATCGTTTGTGTGCCATCAGGAATTACGGCTGTGGAAAATCGCGCTGTACTTGATGCAACGGTTCAGGCAGGTGCGCGTGAAGCGGCAACCATTGAAGAACCGATGGCAGCTGCGATCGGGGCAGGTCTACCGGTAGGTGAACCTACCGGTAGCATGGTCGTTGACATTGGTGGTGGTACAACGGAGGTAGCGATTATCTCTCTTGGTGGTATTGTCACAAGTCGATCCATCCGAATTGCTGGTGATGAGATGGATGAAGCCATTATGAACCATATTAAACGAAACTATAATTTAATGATTGGCGAACGGACAGCAGAAGAATTAAAAATTTCAATAGGTTCGGCGCTGGTCATTGACTCAGGCGAGGAAGTAGATATTCGTGGAAGAGATTTAATTAGTGGTTTGCCTAAAACTGTGACGATTACTGCAGGAGAGATGGCAATAGCATTATCTGATACGGTCATGAGTATTTTGGAGGCCGTTAAAGTAACTTTAGAAAAATCTCCACCAGAACTAGCAGCAGATATTATGGATCGTGGGATTGTTCTTACTGGTGGAGGTGCCCTTTTGCGTAATTTGGACAGGCATCTATCATCTGAAACAGGGATGCCTGTCATAGTGGCAGATAATCCTCTAGATTGTGTTGCAATTGGGACTGGGAAGGCCCTTGACAGTATTGATACTTTGCGCAGTGATCGACGTTCGTTTAAACGTAGTCGAGGACGCTAAGTACAAGAGGCGAGGGGAGAGGCGGTTGTGGGAAAGTTTTTTTCGGGTGGGCGCTTATTTGGTTTGTTAGCGCTAATCATCTTGCTTGTCGTCGTTGCAGGTGTCTCGTTGCGTTCTAGGAGTACACAACTTGCTTTACCAGAAAAGTGGATTCATGATACCGAGTCAGTTGTGAGCGGGTGGGTGTATGAACCTGTATTTCAAGTGGACACCTTTTTTAGCCATCTTCGTGATTTGCAGGCACTTTATGAGGAAAATGCACAGTTACAAACTCTTGTTAATCAGGATCAGGGATTGCGAACTGAAGTGTATCTTGAGAAACAACAAAACCAAATTTTAAAGCAAATGCTTCAATATAAAGGGAAGTCTCCACAATTTCAATTGATTGCAGGGGATGTTACTGCACGTAGTCCGATTTCTTGGAATGATGAATTGACCATCTCGGTAGGGGAAAAAGCAGGTGTTTCACGCAACTATCCAGTGATCAATCAAAGCGGCCAACTTATTGGTCGAGTTGTAGCTGTGGCAGAGTATAGTAGTACGGTGGAACTGATAACATCGAGTACAACTTCTGATGGAGTATCTGCGGCAATTGTTATCCCTGGATCTCCTGCTTATGGTGTCATTCAGGGTTCAAGAGCACATGTCGGTTTTTTAACGATGCAGTTTATTTCACAACTCGCAAGTGGTCTTAAGGTTGGAAATCAAGTAGTGACTTCTGGTCTTAGCGATATATACCCTAAGGGCATTGTGATTGGTAATATTACTCAATTTGAATCTGACGGTACAGGCATTACACGTTCTGCAGTAGTAAAACCAGCAGCTAATTTGAATGCGCTCGATTACGTATTTGTGATTGCGCCGCAACCAGGGCAGGTGTTGCAGTGAAGAGCTTTTTATTTTTTCTCACGCTATTTGTGAGTTTGATTCTAGAATCAACCGTATTTCGCGTTCCGGGGATCTCTTCATTTGCGCCTAATCTGGTTGTATTTGGGGTTGTTATGGTTGGGATATTACGTGGATCACGCATGGGAATGGCATTTGGCATTCTCATTGGGTTGATTCAAGATTTAAGTTTTGGACCATTTCTTGGACAAACAGCATTTGCTTATGCGTTAGTAGGATATTTAAGTGGCTATTTCCGAAGTCTTGTGATGAGAGAAAGTATGTTATTAGCTGTGCTTTTAAGTGGTGTGAGTGCTGAATTGTCTGCGTGGATTATCTATGGCGTCAGTCGTTTGTTTGATGCGGCGCCCATAAGTCTTCACTTGATTTTACGTGATTCTTCGCGTTCTGCTCTCATGACCATGGTCATAACTGTTCTGTTGTATCGCTTGTATCGGCGTGCATTTCTTGTGAAACCGAGAGCGAAGTATCAGTCTGACTCTGCTAGTGTGTGATTTCTCTATTATGTCTTTATCTTAGTTTGCGCAATGTGATGAATCTGGGTGAGGATTCGGGCAATCTAGCATAGAGGAACGCATATGGATGATGAAAAGCTGTTTAAACGTGCCAAGAGGTTTGGTTTACTTCAGTTAGGCACGGCATGTAGTCTTGCCATTTTGCTTTTGAAACTTGGCAGCATGGAATTGACTGGTCACGATCAGTATGTAGCATTGTCTACACGAAATCGTGTAGACACATTTCCTACACCTGCGCCGCGTGGAACGGTGTATGATAGTCAGCATCGTGTGCTCGTATATGATAAACCTGCATTTAGCCTGATCTATGCTCGTAGCGGTCGCGATGTACTACCTGTCGCTACAAAGCTTGCTCCTATGATAGGTGTGCCAGTACAGGCACTCATATCGCGAATGGTAGGATATGATTCAGGAAGTGTCCATACATTACTTGCCACGCATATTTCAAGTAGGGCTGTTGCGTTTGTCGTGGAACATTTATCTGAGTTACCTGGGATAAGGCTGATACCGGATTCTATAAGAGAGTACCCACAAGCAGATTTGGCTTGTCACATTATAGGATACATTAATTCAATTCCGGGGAATAAGCAGAATCAGTACGTGCAACATGATGGGTTTCCTCCATCAGCTAAAGTTGGGTGGAGCGGAATAGAGTTAAGTTATGATAAAAGATTGCGCGGACAGCCAGGGAAAATTTGCGTTGAAGTGAATAGCGAAGGCGTGCCAGTACGTACGCTACCTGAGTCGCGGATGCCGGTGCGCGGTTCGAATCTTACACTAACGATTGACTCAGCTTATCAAGCAGATGTGCAACGGATTTTGGCTTCACAAGTGCACTATTTACAAATACATGGGCATAAGGATGTAACACATGCGATGGCAGTAGCCATTGATCCAAGTACGGGTGCCATTCTTGCACTTGCAAGCGCTCCAACCTATAACCCGAGTTGGTTTGTAAATGGTATTTCTTATCAGGTCTATACCAAACAATTTGCTCCTGCTGAACGCAATTGGGCTACACAAGCGGCTATTGCACCTGGATCTACAATGAAGCCACTGACAGCATTATTTGCTCTAACTCAACATGCGATCACTCCACAGCGTTTGATTGATTGTGATGGCGGATTAAAAATTCCTGAAACGCATGGCAAAGTGATAAGATGTTGGACGCACCATGGAAAGGTATCACTTGCAACTGCACTAGCGGAGTCTTGTGATGTGTATTTTTATCAGACAAGTCTTGATTATGGACACTGGCCACCGACTTCTGATCATGACATTCCCTTATGGTTACATCGGACTCGTTTGCAGACGTTACATAAACTGGAGGCATTACAACATGCATTTGGTTTGGGAACGAGTACTGGAATCGATCTTCCAGATGAAGAATTAGGTTATGTAAACGATAGAGCTGGCCAGGTTACTGATTTGCCTTATACTGCTATAGGGCAAAATGAGGTGTTTACTCCACTTGAACTTGCTGTATATGCATCAACGCTTGCTAATAATGGTGTGAAAAACGCACCTTATGTAGTGCAATCTGTAGATGGAAAAAACATTCACCCACAAAGTAAACGCAGTTTAGATGTGTTTCAATTAGGTGTTCGGCCATCTGATATGGCTGAGGTGCAATGGGGTATGTATCTTACTTGTAATGATAAAATTGGCACGGCGTATCATACTTTTCACGGGAAAAACGCAGCGACATATCTTGCTGCAGGTAAAACGGGAACTGCAGAAACAGGAGTTGTGGGTTTTGATAACTCCGTTTTTATTGGTTATGCACCTTTTCAACATCCAAAAATAGCAATAGCAGTAGTCATTCCGGGTGGTGGGCACGGTTCTGACTCATCTGGACCCATAGCTCGTAAGATGTTTGATGATTTCTTTGCTCAATCGGGCAGGAAAATGATACCCTTACGTTGAAATTAACTTTTTGGAACCTTTAGCAATAGGAGGCCGGTCATGACAGAGTCGGCGAAGTCAGTTCCTTTCGTTGCATCGCGTGAACAACTTGTGACAATCAAAGGAATTCGTAGTGGTTTGCTGTTTGTACTTGCCGACGATGCGGTTTATGCGGATGTTTTAGAAGAATTAAAACAAAAGCTTACAGGTACTCATCAGCATTTGCTTTCTGGTGCGGTTGTCAATGTGTATATTGATTGTGGTACACGGGAACTTTCTCAAGAACAAAAAGATCTATTGCGTGCTGTGTTTGCTACGCATGAAAATTTAGTGTTGGATGGGTTTGAGGGTCCCCCACCTACTCGAGAAATGACTGAAAAGGTGTCCTATGTCTTTAAGGGGACTTTGCGTTCAGGTCAGTTAATAGAACATGACGGTGATGTGATTATCATTGGAGATGTTAATCCAGGTGCGCAAATTGTTGCTACAGGTGATATATTCATCATGGGTCATTTGCGAGGCTCTGCACATGCCGGTGCACAGGGAGATGTACAAGCTGTTGTGGCGGCTGCCTATTTTGAACCTCTACAAGTGCGAATTGCAGAGGTTGTTCGCAGATCGCCAGAGACGTATGACCGACCTGCTGAGATGGAGTTTGCATACTTAGATGGAGAGCAAATGGCGGTAGAAAAAATGGCGGTCTTTACGTATCATCGTCAGCGCAGGCATGGATCACGCGCTGTGATATAAGGGGGCAATGGCATGGGAGAAGCGATTGTAGTCACTTCCGGCAAGGGTGGTGTCGGAAAGACGACTTCCTCCGCCAATATTGGTACTGCGCTGGCACTATTGGGTAAAAAAGTGTGCTTAGTAGATACAGATATTGGACTACGCAATCTCGATGTTGTGATGGGACTTGAAAATCGCATTATTTTTGACATTGTAGACGTAGCAACGGGAGCTTGTCGGGTAGAACAGGCACTGATTAAAGATAAACGATTTGAACATTTATTTTTACTGGCTGCTGCTCAAACAAAAGATAAACTCGCACTAAGTATTGATAGTATGCAGATGATTATTCGCAAACTTAAATCTCAATTTGATTATATTGTGATTGACTGTCCAGCAGGGATAGAACATGGATTTCGCGTGGCAATTACAGGTGCTGATCAAGCGATTGTGGTAACAACCCCTGAACAGGCTGCGGTTCGTGATGCAGATCGTGTCATCGGATTACTAGAAGCGGAAAAACTACCACCTGCAAAACTCATTATTAATCGTATTCGCCCACATATGGTTAAAAACGGCGATATGTTGGATATTGATGATATTATTGGAATCCTATCCATTGATTTGCTTGGTATTGTTCCTGATGATGAGCGTGTGATTAAAGGAGCTAATCAAGGAGAGCCCATAGTTATAAATCCTGATTGCAAAGCATCTTTAGCTTATCGCAATATAGCGCGAAGAATACTTGGGGACTCAGTTCCACTTTTAAACTTACAAGAAGATGATGGGTTTTTTAAACGCATGCGTAAGCTAATAGGATTGCGTTAATACGGAATACTGACCCCTTTTCTCACATACAGATAGATGGACGAGTTGTTTCGTTCATCGTCATGGTGGGAGGTGGGGTCTTTTGTTTTTTCGCGATAAAAAAAACCATGTAATACAACGACAAGATGTTCGCCCTGAGTATTCTACAGGCACGGATGACGATCTTTACGGGTCTCCTCGCTCATGGAGTGGTGCACAGTGGTCAAACGATTCCGTACCTCCTGAAGAAATAAGGACATCCACAAAATTTAGCAATGAATCGACACCAGTCTCTCTTGATCAGCAACCAACTTCCTTTCATTCTAAACCTTATACACGAGATACCATCTCGCGAAATGAATCAAGGTATACTAAACCGCCAGCTCGTAGAGCGTCTCTACTAGAGCAAAATGAACGAGTCTCCTCTGCGTTCACTGTGCAAGTGATAGCTGCACTATTTTTGGTTGGTGCCTCATTTTTTGTGTTTCATAGCACAAAACCACTTGCTATCGAATTGCAAGGTGATATAAGATCTGCGTTTGCTAATGATTATTTGACGGCACTTTTACCAAAGCAGTTGTCATATGATCTGGGTTCAAGTATGCAATCTACTGTGCCGCAGACGGTTCCGGTCAATGTATCATCTGTACAGGCTGTATTTCCTATGAAAGGGAAAGTCATTCGCTCATATTCGCTGGTTTCACCTGATTTATTGATTGAGGGCCGTCCTGGTGCAGAAGTGGTTGCTGCAACAGATGGTTTGGTGACATCTGTCGGTGAAAGTCAGGCAAATGGTAGGTATGTGATGATTGATCATGGATCATTTGGGGAGACTTTTTATGCTCATTTAGGACAAATTAGTGTGCATACACACGAATATGTTGTGGCTGGACAAGGAATTGGTTATTTACCAAAGAATCAAAAAGATCTTGTTTTTGGATATATCCGTGGAAATACTTATCGCAATCCTTCGGTATTATTTGGTGAAGCAAAATGACTGTATGGGGGATAAAAGTAAAAGTACATCCACTATTTTTGGCCGTCATCGCGATTGCGGTATACGGCCATTATTTTACTCAAATTGCCTTACTATTTACGATTGTTTTGTTGCATGAAATAGGACACGTCGTCGCAGCTAGTGCCTATGGCTACCAAGTGGAGTCCATTGAATTATTACCTTTTGGCGGTGTGGCTCGATTGGCTTCCAATGAACTGGGATGGAATGTTAAGCACGAAACGATTATTGCGATTTCAGGACCATTAGTAAATTTATTGTTGTGTATAGTAGGTATTATGTTGCAAATGACAGATCATGTAACACGAGTAGACACAATGAATTTTGTGACAATGAACTTAACCATTGCACTATTTAACTTATTGCCTGGGTTGCCTCTTGACGGTGGGAGAATTGCGCGTGCAACACTTTCTTCACAGTATGGCTACGAAAGGTCAACAAGGTTGGTGACAAAAATGTCTTATTACCTAGCTGCTGGTCTGATGTTTCTTGGGTTACTCTCCCTAGGTCTTGGGTATGCAGATTTAGGATTATTAGCACTGGGTGTATTTTTATTATTTTCGGCTTTTACACTCAGTAAACACTCTAGGTACGATACTCTTCGTTTTCTTGACGCAAAACGCAGATCAAAAAAGAGAAATGCGGAACCTTTAAGAGCGCTTGTTGTACACCCAGATATGGCAATTGGCGATATTGCCGTATCTTTTGCACCAGGCACCTATCACATTATTTATATACGAGATGACTCTGTGCGTGGGGAGAGATATGGTTTATTCCCCAAATCATTAAATGAAGAGCAAATTTTATCAGCGGTATTTGAACAGGGTTTGTGGCGAGAACCTATAGTTGAATTGCTTTCATGAGTCGGTTTATGTTATTCTTACGTGGTAGTACGTGTTTTGGTTTATAACCGCATGTCACCAGGCCAATGTAAAGTGGAATTCATTCCATGCCTGTAGCAGCGAGTCTCATAGGTGGAGGTGCGCGTTTATGTACGCGATTGTTGAAACAGGTGGTAAGCAGTTTAAGGTTTCAGAAGGTATGACGTTATATGTAGAAAAGTTAGACCATGCTGTTGGTGAAACAGTGACTTTGGACAAGGTTTTTTTACTTGAATCAGATGGCGAAGTTAAAGTGGGATCCCCATTTGTGGCGGGAGCAACTGTAACAGTGACTGTACTAGATCATGGTAAAGCTAAAAAAATCATTGTTTATAAATACAAATCTAAAAAGAATTATCGTCGCAAACAAGGACATCGTCAACCATTTACAAAAGTTAAAGTGACAGCGATTCAAGCGTAAACAGGATGATTGTAGTGCGTATTTTCCAAAGTGAAGAGGGAAATATTCAGCGTTTTTTGGTAACTGGTCATGCAGGGTCTGCTAAATATGGTCGTGATATCGTTTGTGCTGCTGTCTCGGCACTTACAATTAACTTTTTCAATAGTATCGAACAATTATGTCACGTCGATTTAGAACATGACATTCGAGATGGATATTATGATGTAGTTGTTACGGATGAGATGAAAGTTCAACTATTAGCGCAAAGTTTGTCCGTTGGATTACGAGGAATTGCCAATGAATATGGTCGTTACATGACGGTAGAACTTGTGAATGCGTAGTATGTAAGGGTTAAGGAGGATAAAAAATGTTGCAATTTAATCTTCAATTATTTGCTCATAAAAAGGGTGTTTCATCAACACGCAACGGCCGAGATAGTAATTCACAGCGTCTTGGTGTAAAACGTGCAGATGGTCAAGTGGTTTCAGGTGGTAGTATCTTAGTGCGTCAACGTGGTACCCGTATCTATCCAGGAGTGAATGTTGGTCTTGGTAGTGATGATACATTATTTGCTAAAGTTACAGGTCGCGTGAAATTTGAACGTTGGGGACGCGATCGCAAGCGCGTGAGTGTTTATCCTGTTGTAACAGAGTCTGTGGTCGAAACGGTTAATGCATAAGTTAGATACAAGCAGGCTGTAAAAGACGACCCAGTTGCCTCGTTGCGACTGGGTTTTTGTTTCTATTTTGTGATAAAAGTAGTTTTTTGCATGATGAAGTTGACTGATATGAGCAGTTATAGAAAGATGGTGAAACTGTGTTTGTTGATGTAGCTAAAGTTGAGGTTAAAGCCGGTGATGGAGGCAATGGTATGGTTGCCTATCGGCGAGAAAAATATGTCCCAATGGGTGGTCCTGCAGGTGGGGATGGAGGGCATGGTGGGGCAGTTATTTTTATCGTTGAACCCGGACTTCGAACATTGATGGATTTCCGATATCAGAGACACTTTCGTGCTAAACCTGGTGAAAATGGTCGTCCTAAAAATCAACATGGATCTAATGCACCAGATTTATATGTTAAAGTTCCACCTGGTACAGTTGTGCGTGATGCTATAACAAATGATTTGATTGCTGATTTGACGGATATAGGTCAGCAAGCTGTGATAGCTAAAGGTGGTCGTGGTGGTCGTGGAAATGTCCGTTTTGCGAACTCCAAAAACAAGGCACCGGATATGGCTGAACGCGGTGAACCAGGTGAGGTAAAAGATGTGATTTTAGAGTTGAAATTATTGGCTGACGCAGGGCTTGTTGGATTCCCTAGTGTTGGAAAATCAACGTTGCTTTCTGTGGTAAGCGCAGCACGTCCGAAGATTGCGTCCTACCATTTTACTACGTTGTCTCCGCATCTTGGAGTTGTTTCACTAGGAGATGAGCGTTCATTTGTTTTAGCTGATTTACCAGGTTTAATTGAAGGTGCTCATGAAGGACAAGGACTTGGTCATGAGTTTTTGCGGCATATTGAAAGGACCTTGTTGCTTGTTCATGTAATTGATATGGCTGCTACTGAAGATCGAGATCCAATCGCTGATTATCACACAATACGTAAAGAATTAGTTCAATATAACGCACAGTTAGCAGCGCGCAAGCAATTGGTCGTTGCAAACAAGATGGATTTACCTAACGCTCAGAAAAACTTAGATCAATTTCGCTTAGAGGTTAAGGATGTGGAAATTTATCCGATTTCAGCAGTAAGTAGGGATGGCATTGATGAACTTATGCAACGGATTGGAGACTTATTAGATCAATTACACCGTGCACAAGAAGCGAATATCTCACCTGATGTAGATGAAGTTGTATATCGCTCCCGTGCTCCACGACTTGTATTCAATGTCACTCGAGATGATGCTGTTTTTGTAGTTGAAAGTGAAGAATTGGATAAATTAGTTACAATGACGAATTTTGATCAATATGATGCTGTTAAACGATTTCAAACAATCTTGCGCCGTTCTGGGGTGGATGCAGCTTTGCGTGCAAATGGAGCAAAAGATGGCGATCTGATTCGAGTGGGAGATATGGAATTTGATTTTGTTGAATAGGGGGAAACTTCTTGTATAAGGGTAACGAAGGTGTGACAAGGGACTTTGTTGCAACGGGAATTGTTGTTGTAGAGGAACGAGTGCTTCTCCTGTTTCATCATAAATTGCAAAGGTGGTTACCACCCGGTGGCCATATTGATCACCCAGAGTTACCTGAAGTCGCAGCAGTGCGAGAAGTCCTTGAAGAAACAGGCATACATGTAGAAATATTGGCTGAATATGAGCCTTCTGGATTTTCGCATGCATTAGCGCGACCAGCAGGTATTCAATTAGAGGATATTGAGCCTGGACATCAACATATTGATCTTATTTTTTTTGCTCGTCCAATTGGAAGGGAAGAGATTCGACGCAACGAGGAATCGGATGCCATCGGATGGTTTACACTTGATGAAATGAAGGAAATGAACGTTACAGAGGAGGTCATAGCGTGGAGCGCGAAGGCCATCGCAGCAGTTTCGAGAGCAGACCACAAGTAAGTCTCGATGCCGCTGTGTTAGCACAAATTAAAGCGCATGTGACACAACGATTGCCCTTTGAGAGTGGCGGATTATTGATTGGCAAGCAAGAATACGGGAAGTTTTTAGTCGAATCTTTTCTCCCGTTGGAAGCTGCAATGCCTTCGCAAAATAGGTATATAGCTCGCGCCTCTGATACCGTGAGATCGATTATCCGCATTCATTATTCAGGAAAAAGGGTCATCGGCACCATTCATAGTCATCCAGAAGGTAGTGACATACCTTCTTCTATAGATCTTGATGGAGCGTATGGATACGAAAATATGGTTCATATGATCGCGTACCCACTGGCTGGCCAACTACAGTGTAGTGCATTTCGATACTATATTGATGATAGTTCTCATGCAGCTCCTTATTATGAACGTGTGGAAGTTGTTATAGATGTATAGTTATGATTGAAATATATCAGTCACTTATCAATGAAACTTTGCATGTTTTTTGTGCAAAGTTTTTTTATGCGCGTTTATATTCAATGTTTTATCAAATTGGTAGTTTTGCTAACAGGGTTTCTCTTCTTCGTTGCGAACGTACTCTTTATACAAGTGTTGGAGGGTTGCGGTATGACTACGGAGGATCTCGTCGCTAAGTTAATTGCGTTAGCTGTGGAGTTGCAGGCGTCAGATATTCATTTTGATCCACGCGGTGATCAAGTGTTAGTACGTTTACGAATTCACGGGCGATTGATAGATATTGATCTTATCTCTTCATTTGATAAGTTGATCAATCGTCAAGCGATTATTCGTTTAAAGGTGTTAGCAAAGTTGTCTTTAGCAGAGACGCGTAGACCACAAGATGGTCATTTATATATTGAAGGTGATTATGGTGGTTGCGACTTACGTGTTGCAACGATACCTACTGTTCATGGGGAACGTGTAGTGATCAGGCTCATTCCAGTTACTTCTTCTTACACAACTTTTTTCTCACTGGGCATGACGAATATTCAGATTTCTCAATTACAGGAAGTCACGAATGGAGTTGGGGGCATGATTATTGTCTCTGGTCGTGTTGGGGCTGGGAAAAGTACAACAGTTCATGCGATTTTAGCAGAAAGAGCACGTTTAGGGGATTCGATTCTAACGATTGAGGATCCAGTTGAACGTAGAATCCAAGATTATCAGCAAGTAGAAGTAGATGAACGTATAGGATTAACTTTTGCAGAAGGTTTGCGTGCGGCTGTTAGACAGGATCCAGACGTTCTTATGGTAGGGGAAATTCGCGATGAATTGACTGCACAAATTGCAGTTCGTGCAGGGTTAACAGGTCATCTACTACTTAGTACGATGCATGCTGATCATGGATTACAAGTAATATATCGTCTTCTTGAATTAGGGATTTCTTCGGACTATGTAAGACAATCATTAAAATTAGTTATTTGGCAAACCCTATTACCCATTGTCTGTCCAGATTGTCAAGGGCAAGGGTGCGATTATTGTCATGGAATAGGGCTAAGTGGTCGGAGAGCTGAATTTTCCTTTTTAACATCAGATGCCATCGAACGACATGTGTCAGGATACAAATTTAAACCTACTGCGCCATCTGTGGCGTCAGAACTGAATCGCAAATCTGGAGGAATGTCTGTTGCAGAGCCGGGTGCGCACGAAACTAAATACCGAGAATTTTCTCATCGATTTGAGTGATCTGTTGCGTGCAGGAATTGATGTTGATTTTGCATTAGGTGTCTTATCTGAGCAGAGTGGACTTCACAAAGTAGTTGCGCGGGAATTAAGAGAGCATTTACGAAGTGGTTCTTCCTTATCAAATGCATTTACTGCTGTACAGTTTCCTAAACATATCGTTCGATTTGTTCATATAGCAGAGTTGACAGGTGAACTTGACATTGTCCTTCAACGAGTATCAGAGCTACTTTCTAAACAGAGAATGCGAAGAGAAAAGTTTTTTAAGATGTTGTCATATCCCACGTTGGTGTTGCTCCTTTCCATTGGAGTACTGTATATACTGGCGGCTATGGTTATGCCAAGTTTTGAACAGATGTATCGGTCGATGCATCTTATGTTAACACCTAGTACCATGTATATTTTTGAGTTATCACATGCGATGGTGATTGGGGTTCCTGTTCTAATTTCGTTTCTCGTAATTAGTGGTGTATTCTTCCTTGTTTTTTGGAAGCGAATATCAAAATCAGTGTTACATATCCTGCTCTTTTATTCTCTGTCGCGTTCAATTATTCAAGTTTGGAAAGGTAGAGAAACGATGGAAATATTGTCGTTTTTATTATCGGCAGGTATTGACTTGTTATCTTCGTTGCATGTTCTAGAAGAGATTGATGCAGGGCATATGGCATTATATTGGCATCAAGTGATCAGTAGTCTAAAGGAAGGAAAAACATTTTCAGTTGCGCTTTCTATCGTTCCATATTTACCATCATTAGTATGTGAAATGATTGCTTTGGCAGAAACAACAGGCAATTTAGAACAAACATCTACACGACTATATATACATTTAGAGCGTATGATCGATCGTAAAATGGAGCGCTCACTTCGCATTATTGAACCAAGTCTGACGATTGGATTAGGACTAGTCGTTGGGGGGGCAACTTTGTTTTTAATGTTACCTATGCTTGCTATGGTGAAACAACTATCATAAGGGGGATTAATTGTGAATGGAATTACTAAGCACGCCAAAGATTGTAAAGGTCGGCTATACAATGATGATGGATTTACGTTAATTGAAATGGTGATTGCATTATTTATTGCAGGTGTGATGATGGCTGTTGCATTACCAAACTTAGAGGCTGCAGGTGTAAATGCAACACAATTAGCCACTCAAAGTGATGAAAAAATGATAAGCGCAGCACTCACACAATATTATTTGAATTATCATGTGTATCCAACAGAGACTACAGTGCAAGGTGATCTAGCAGATTTAAAAACAGCGGGATATTTAGATTCAATTCCTACTTGTCCAACTGGTGGTAACTTTATAATTACGATTTCTCCTGATGGAACGACTGCAACTGTTACTTGTTCGACAACACCATAACGAAGTAGATGTAAGGCAGTTCTTGATGAAGAGGGATCATAACCATTCTTAAGTTATCCATTTCCTGGAGGTATTGGTTTGGTCAATGAAGATGGATTTTCTTTAATAGAAGTTTTAATTGCTTTAGTGATCTGGGCAATTATTATCGCCATTGCGCTACCTGATTTTATTGGTTTACTTGATGGTGCCCAATTGCAACAAACAGCATTACAAATTGTTTCAGATCTACGATCACAGCAGATGAAAGCGGAGCAAGTGCAACTATATCAAGAAGTGCGTTTTGCACCTTTTAACACCTATTATTTTCTTTATGGAAACGGGACCGGCTATGAGGCTTACAAGTCATTTGCTTGGCCAACTACTTATTATGATGGATATTTACATCTTCAATATCCTACCGTTCGTTATGATGATTATGGGAATGTGAGTGAGAGTGGGCAAATAGGACTTGTCGATCCATTCGGTCAAATACAAAATATCGTTTTGTATTTGCAATACGGAGATATGAGACTTACGTCTCACATGTTGATGGGTACCTAAGATGGCTAATATACATGAGTGAGGGGTAGCCGATGTATGACTTTAGGCGAAGTAGTTGTAGCTTTATGGATCTTAGGTATGGCAATTCTAACAACATTCAGCAGTATACAAACAGCTCTTTTGGAATTTGCTATGACTGAATCTAGATCACAAGCCATGTATTTATGCCAAAGCCAACTAGAAATGGATTCCCGTTATGTATCTTTAGGAGAGCCAGTGATTGAGCAAAGTATGGCTTTGGTTAATGGCATTTCCTATTCCTTGCATACAACTGTAGAATCTTCTAGTGATCATTTATTTACCATCATTGTTGTTATTTCCTATGAAGTAGACAATCACAATCAATTACTGACAGCTGAGACAGACGCGGCCACATCATGAAGAGGATACACAGAGAAATAATCAAATGCCAGATTTCACGACATGATATATTGAAGTATGTGAATCATGCATTCCATTTAAAGGTAACAGATGGATTTGGTTTGCTTGAAACGATATTTAGTGTAGCTATTACAAGTTTAATTTTAACTTCTAGCCTCGCGGTGTATATTAGTTGTTTACGTTTTAGTGATCAGATGACTACTAAAGGTTTTGAATTAGACGATAGTTGGGTCATGTATCATGCAATGGCTAACGATATGCACTGTGCATCTTCTTATTCTTATGATAATTCGATCATCAGTATATCTGAACAAGGACAAGTCATGGACTATCAATTATCGCCTTCTCTGATGATCTATCGCAGTGTCAACGGCAACGGAACAGCCATCGTATCTACAAATGTAGAAAATGTCAATTATCAAATTCTTCCAAAGACTGGGGTTGTAGTCAATGTCTATTATGGGCAAGATAGTCCAACGCTTAATACAAAATATTCTCTTGTATTTGCGCTTGGACACATCAATTAATCAGGAGTCAAGTGCAGGGCTAGCTCTGCCGTTTGTACTCTTAATTTTTGGTGTACTGATGGTCATCTCATCCTCGATACTTATGATGAGTATCGGAGTTATGCAAAGACAATCAGCGCGCGAAGATATTTTGGCAGCATATAATTTAGCTCATGCGGGAATGGAGTCTGAAATGGCAGTCCTTTTTTCAGGCGGATCGACTATGCTCCAATCAGTTCCTGGTTACGGGGGAGATTATAGTGCCACTATTATTGGAAGCTCACAAGGCCCGGTGGTTGAAATACAAACACAAGGCATCACTGCTGATGGCGCTACTTCAAGCATTACAGCGAATGTAAATACAGTAACACATTCGGTTTTATCTTGGTCGTCCATGCCGTAGTGAAGATATGATCAAGGAGTAAATTGTGTTAACATAGAATTGCGTAGAAGGAGGTTTGCTATGATATCTTTGATTGGTTTTACTGGTGCTGGCAAATCTTCACTAGGCCGATTACTGTCATTGCGTTATGGGTTACTTGTTTGGGATCTAGATTATTTTATTGCATGTCAAGAAAAAATGTCTATTTCACAGATATTCTCACAAAAAGGTGAGTTGTATTTTCGCGATGTAGAGGCAGCAGCTATTGTCGCATTAAGTAGTGGCCCGGGTTCTTCTTACGCCGTTCTAGCAACTGGCGGAGGGGCTGTCTTGCGAGAGGAATCTTCTAAATATCTATCTGAACATTCGTTTGTTGTGCATGTTCATGCTACTTTGGATGTTATTGTACAACGGCTTAAAAAAGATATAACTCGACCTTTATTGCAAGGCGAAAACTTTGAATCTACTATTAAAGAACTTTATGAAAATAGAAAAGGAAAATATGATTTTGCAGATCTCACGGTTGACTCGCAGAATTTAGAAATGGCTGCAAGCTACATTGTGGGATACTACTTAGAAAATGATATAAAGAGATGATTTTTCCGTAAATAGGTAGGAGGATGTTATAACGTGTGTGGAATTGTAGGATATATGGATCGGCAAGGAAAGATATGTGATCCACAAATTGTGCATGCGATGAATGGTGAGATCGTTCATCGTGGTCCAGATGATGATGGTTATTATTTCGATGGAGTTGCAGGCTTAGGGTTTAGGCGGTTAGCCATTATCGATCTGAAAGGTGGACATCAGCCTTTAACTAACGAAGATGATACAAAGTGGATCGTTTTTAATGGCGAAATTTATAATTATAAAACATTACGTGATGAACTTATTGATCTTGGACACACTTTTAAAACGGAGACTGATACAGAAGTCATTGTTCATTTATATGAGCAATATGGTGTGGATTGTGTAACTAAATTGCGTGGTATGTTTTCGTTTGGTATTTGGGATGGAGAGAAGCAACAACTTTTTATGGCGCGAGATCCATTTGGAATTAAACCTTTATACTATACGCAGCAAGATGGGTTTTTGGCGTTTGCATCAGAGATTAAAAGTCTGCTTAGAATTCCAGATGTGTCACGTATCATTGACAGAGAAGCATTTTGGAATTATCTAACATTTCAGTATGTCCCTGAGCCAATGACTATGTTTGAAGGGATTCACAAGTTACCACCAGCGCATTATCTAATTGCACGTGGTAATGAGACGATTGTTAAACGCTATTATCAATTAAAATTTTCTCCAATTGATCAACCTATTTCATATTATGTTGACGGGATTTTAGAACAACTGCGGGAATCCGTACGTGTACACATGAATAGCGATGTGCCACGTGGTGCTTTTTTATCTTCTGGTGTGGATTCGAGTGCAATTGTCGCTTTATTAAAGGAATTAGAAGATGTACAAACTTTTACTGTTGGGTTTGAAGGTGCTGGTGGATTAAGTGAGATTCAGTATGCGCGCGAAACCGCACGAGTATTAGGAACTGTGCATCGTGATACTGTAATTACAGCAAAGAGATATTTGGAGGAACTTCCACGCCTTGTATATCATCAGGACGAGCCTGTAGCAGATCCGTCCGCTATTGCCTTGTATTTTGTTTCTGAGCTAGCTAGCGAGCATGTGACAGTAGTGCTGTCTGGTGAAGGCGCTGATGAGATTTTTGGTGGATATACAATTTATAGAGAGCCCCTTTCCTTGCGTATGTTTGAGTATGTCCCACCTAGTATTCGCCAAAGTCTTTCAGGTGTTGCGCAAATTTTACCTGAAGGAATGAAAGGAAGAAGCTTTTTGATGCGGGGCTCTCGAACAGTTGAGGAAAGATTTTTTGGTAATGCTTTTCTATTTTCAGAAGCTGAAAAGAAAAAATTTGTGAAATTTAATCCGGATGAATATCATTATCGACGTCCAATGGATATCACTGGTCAATATTATAGCCAAGTAAAAGATGCTGATGACGTGACTAAAATGCAATATTTGGATTTGCATACTTGGTTGCCAGGGGATATTCTCATGAAAGCTGATAAAATGACGATGGCTAATAGTGTGGAGCTAAGGGTTCCTTTTCTTGATAAACAAGTTTTTGAGTTTGCGTCCCAGATTCCAATGGCATATCGTTTAGCGAATGGCACAACTAAGCATGTTATGCGTGAAGCCGTTCGGAAATTACTACCAAAAGAAGTGACTGAACGTAAAAAATTAGGATTTCCAGTACCTACTCGCAAATGGTTAAAAGATGAGCATTATCAATTTGCTCGCGATCTCATCGGTTCCAGTACGCTTGATGATCTGTTTGATAAACATTATATTCTTCATCTACTTGAGGAACATCGTCAAGGCACACGTGATCATGCTCGTAAAATTTGGGCGATTGTCATCTTTTTATTATGGCATCAAACGTATGTCGAACAAACTCGCAGCTTTGTGTCCGCTGAATCAGAGTTGGTGGCTAAACGTCGACAACGAATGTTTACGGAGGCCTTGGTATGAGTTTAGAACGTTTGGGTGGTTTATTACCTAAGGGTGCAGTAAAGGTACAAGATCATCACAACCCAAATGAGTTACGTAAATTGATTCCTGCTTTACAAGAACTTCATGTCTCAGATGATGCAATTACTCGTTCAAAACCATTACTGTTAGATCTCATTGCGCAAGATAAGATCTGCAATGGCTGTAATGGATACGATCATTGTGGCAAAATAGGTGATGCAAAAGGGATGCAATATCATCTTGATGTATATAATGAACAAATTGTAGCGCAAACGGGATATTGTGAACCTTTTAAGGATTATTTGGCATTATCTCGTGCGGCGCGTTATCAGACTTATTCAGAACGCACTCCGTATGATTTACAACTAACCTTTGCTAATTTTCCTAAATCACAGAGGATGAGAAAACCCAATCTTTTCGCAGCAGCACAAACATTTGCTAATCAATTTCGTCCAGGTGACAATATGAGTGGACTTTATATTTTCGGACCTGCTGGTGTTGGTAAGACGCATCTTTTGCACGCTATTTTAAATCGATTAGATGATAGAAAAATACCGGCAATATTCGTTCGTGTTGATGCTCTTTTTGATCGTCTGAGAAGTATGATTGGTGAAGGAAAAGACATTGAACCAGCTCTAGAAATGTTTTCTACGGTACCTGTACTAGCTCTAGATGAGATTGGGCAAGAACGTCCCAATGAGTTTACATTAGAAAAGTTATTTCGGATTGTTAATCAGAGATTCTCAGCTAAATTGCCTACGCTCTATACCAGTAACTTTGCACCACCTAATTTGTATGACCGTATGCCACAGGATATGGTGAATTTTGTGGATCCGTTAAAGAGTCGCGTGATTGGTGGGTCGCAGGTAGGGTATTTAGATGGTAGTGACTATCGTATTGCGAATGCAGAAATTCTTGATGTTTAAGTTTAGTAAGCAAGCTATCTCTTGTTAAGTGTTATGAAGGTATGTGGATCATTTTGAATATTTGTATCAGGTGCGATGGTAATCGGTAGCTTTTGATCACAATCAGATGATCTAAAAATGACTGTTACCATGCACCATCTATCAGATGGTAACCATGTACTATGTCTGCACTTTGTCTATGAAAAGTGTTAGACAGGTGGTGATGCTAGATATGCAAGTGCCATTTGTTGTGGACGAACTTCAATTTTTGGTTCAGTACGCCATATGAGTTCTGCGCGACGTAATTCTCTTTCAGCCTGTATCGACAGATCACTTTCACCTTCTCCCTCACCTTCAAGATTCATGGATGGATCTTTTGTACTTGTCCTAGAGGACAAGGAGTTATAGTACTGATCTAATTTTTGTAGTTCATCTTGCAGACGATCATGCGCTTCTGTAGCCCATGTATGATCGCGATCCTGTACGTCAAGGCGAACACATTGTAATAAAAGCGAAAATAATTGATCCATGTCTAATGGAACAGGTAGAATTTGTGCGTGTAGTGGCCGTTCATCCAGTAAGTTGCGCTCATTTAAACGTGTGATTACGTCTCCATATACCTGTAAGGTTGTTAAATCAATAGCGTATGACTCTAAAAAGTCGATTCGACGGTCAGACACAAATGAAACTCTGACAATGAAAATTGCATAAGGGGAGAGAAGAGATTGATTCTCATATGCAGCTGCAAATGCACCACGCGTCTTAGCACTTGCATAGATCCTCATCAGTCGATAACATCCTGGCGTGATTAATTCAGGTTTTGCGTCTTTAGGAATTTCCTGTGGTTGCATGTCTTCTTTAAATTGTAAATAAAGAACGGTATTTGGTGGATTTTCGTTCATTGCTTCAACCCACATCCAATAAAATGGGCGATCTGTAAGTTCTTTGTCAACATCACGCGTAATTTCAACACAAAGTGCATTCTCATCACTAGGTAATATGGTTGCTCCCACTGTTTTAAAATATCGTTCACAATACTCGTAGAGCGTTGATGGCATATATGGATGGCCCCCTAGTCGTATGGTCATGTTCATCAAAAGTGAAGTTATATATTGACAAGTTGATCGTCGTCAGATCTCTGTACACGGTGAGAGATAGCAGAGAGTCTAGCTCTAATTTCTGATTCATCTGAGCTTTCCATAAATGTTTTCATGAGATCTTCTTCAAATGCTTTTGTGCCTAAGATAATGTCTAGTTTACCGATAACCATTTCAAACATGCGTATTTTATCTTGCAGTAAATGTACGATATGCTCTTCAATGGTATTGATGGTGGAAAAGTTATGAATATAGACGGGACGCGTTTGTCCAAGTCGATGCACACGACCGATGCGCTGTTCGATACGCATGGGGTTCCATGGAAGATCAAAGTTGATGACTTGATTGCAAAATTGTAGGTTTATTCCTTCTCCGCCAGCCTCGGTAGCAATAAGAACTTGTGCGCGATGTTCAAATAGATCCTTCATCCAATCTTTTTTCCCCCGTTTATAACCTCCGCGAAAGAGCACACCTTTGATGCCGGATTGTTGTAGCATATAAAGGAGAAAATCTTGTGTAGCCCGATATTCGGTAAAAATGATGACCTTGTCATCAATTTTTTTTACTAGATCAATCACTCGATTAACTTTTGTATAAGTAGGTACTGACTCAGCAAGATGATAGATTTCCATAAGTGAAATTCGGTCGCCTTCAGAATTGCGTTTATCTTTTTGCATTGTTTCTAACGTTCCGAGTGCTGCATAAGAACTACTGCATATTTCTCGCTGCAATGTGATTAGCGAGAGGACACTTCGCTTTGCTTCTTTGCGTTTTGTATACGCATCTTTGATAAATTCTGTAACTGCGTTATAAAGCATTTGTTCTTCTTTTGATAAGGTGATCGGAACTACTTCTACAAAACGTTCCGTAAATAAAACATCACCTGCTTCGCGACGATTTCTAACCATGACTTCGCCTACGGCAGTACGTAGTGCCTGTGGGTTTTTGGGATTTCGCTTTGAATGAACGTGTGTCGAACGAAAACTTGTAGCATTGCCTAATTGTCCAGGGCGTAACAAATTGATCAAATTAAATAGTTCACGCATATCATTTTGAATAGGGGTAGCAGTGACAAGCAGTAAATATTTTTTTCTTAGTTGATTAATTAATTGCCAGTTGCGCGTTTTACTATTTTTTAGCTTATGTGCTTCATCGACAATGACTATATCGTAATCTTGTGTTAAAACAGCACTGCGATGTGGATCTCTTTTTGTGGTATCGATAGAAGCAACAAGGATGTCATACGTGGTCCATGACCATTCATTGCGTTGTGCAAAAGCAGGAATAGCGAATTTTTCATTGAGTTCTCTCGTCCATTGCAAAACCAGTGAGGCTGGAACTAAAATGAGCGCTTTTTTTATAAGTCCTCTCATTAAATACTCTTTTAAAATCAATCCGGCTTCTATTGTTTTTCCAAGACCAACTTCATCTGCGAGTAGTGCTCGACCATGCAATTCATTGACTACGCGCTTGGCACTTGCAATTTGATGAGGAAATGGAACCAGATTAGGAATGGCATCTAAGCAGATAAAGTCTTCAAAAGAGGATGATAAAAACTGTTTTTCCGCCTCATAGGCCAATTGGAACATAGACCATTTTCCTGCTGGCATATCGCCACACTTCGCTAGCTGTTTTCGCAAATCCAGTTGCTCGTGATACTGATACATGTATTGTGCCCCTCTCTCAGACGAAATGAGATGCATTGTTGCTAGTATGTCCAACTTTACGTAGAACACGCAAAGGTCAGAAGATTTGAGGGTGGTAATATCGGTGTATTCACTGTATACTTTAAAGGAAAATTGCATAAGCGAATGACCATCGTAGGAGAGTGCAGACGATTGTTCTGCCGCCGAAGGAGCAAACAAGTAACATGCGGTTTTACTTTGTGAATCTCTCAGGTATAAGTACTGCGATGCGACGCAACTCTGGAGAGTGCTATATGCCACCCACGGGGAAATGGTGATGTTTTTTCTATACATCTCACGAACTCTCAGGTAAATGGACAGGGAAGATACCGACATTTGTTTTGGTGTCTTTTTTTGTTGTGCTTAGTGATTAAAAATGAAATTGTACATGATTGAGATGATCGTATAAGGAGTGAATACACGTGCTAAAGCGGACTCCGCTATTTGACCTCTATGCTCAATTTGGAGCAAAGACTATCGATTTTGGTGGCTGGGAAATGCCTGTGCAATTTAGTGGTATTATGGCTGAACATGAGGCGGTTCGCACAAGGGCAGGGTTATTTGATGTGTCCCATATGGGCGAATTTGAAGTGTCTGGACCTCATGCATTAGAATTTTTGCAAACTATTTCAACTAACGATGTCAGTCGATTAGAAATTTTACAAGCGTTGTATACACCCATTTGTTATGACGATGGGGGAACGGTGGATGATGTCCTGATTTATCGATTAGCGGATGCTGATTATTTGGTCGTTGTCAATGCGAGCAACATAGAAAAAGATGAAGAGTGGTTCATGTCTCATTCCTGTGGAGCAAACATTGTCAATCGCTCTTCACAAATGGCTCAACTAGCGCTTCAAGGTCCATTCTCTGTTCGTATTTTACAAAAACTTACAGATGAAACAGTGGAACAGATTCCTTACTATTATTGCCGTTCGAACGTGATGATTGCAGGTATTTCTTGCCTTGTTGCGCGCACTGGGTATACCGGTGAAGATGGCTATGAAATCTACTTGAATGCGTCAGATGCTGCCCACATGTTTCTTGCACTCATGGAAGCCGGAGAACCTGAAGGAATTGTACCGTGCGGTTTAGGTGCACGAGATACATTGCGTTTAGAGGCGCGGTTGCCACTATACGGGCATGAATTGACTGCAGATATTACGCCTCTTGAAGCAGGAATTGGGATGTTTGTTAAATTGCAAAAGGGTGAGTTTCACGGTTCAACTGCTTTAACGCGACAAAAAGAGCATGGAATTTCCCGCAAAGTGGTGGGATTTGAATTACTTGATCGCGGTATTGCCCGTGCAGGACACGAAGTCATGGTAGATGGAAAAAAGATAGGATTCGTTACAAGCGGTACACTCAGTCCAACTTTGCATAAAAGCATTGGTCTTGCTTTACTAGACAAGGGGTATACGGAGATCGGTCAAGACATTGTGATTGATATTCGGGGTAAACAAACTCGCGCCACAATTGTCAAAACGCCATTTTATCGCAGACAGAAGTAACTCAAGTCATACGGTCATAAAAATATGGGGGCGAGTCAGTGAATTCTTTTAGTTATATTCCAAATACGAATGACGATCGCGAATATATGTTGCGTGAACTTGGGATGAAGGGCATAGATGATCTTTTTAGTGATATTCCACCATTAGTCAAGTTAAAACGTGATCTGGAACTACCAGCTGCTGCGAGTGAGTGGGAACTTATGCAAGAATTGAGGAGACTGGCTGGTAAGAATGTCGAGCTTGGACATGCCATCTCTTTGATTGGTGCAGGTGCCTATCGTCACTATATTCCAAGCGTGATTGATGCCGTGATCGGACGATCGGAGTTTTATACTGCGTATACTCCATACCAACCTGAAATTAGTCAAGGTATGCTGCAAGCTATTTTTGAATATCAATCACTCGTTGCCAATTTAATGGGGCTAGATGTATCGAACGCATCTCTATATGATGGTCCTACCTCACTAGGTGAGGCAGCAGTGGTTGCATGTGCGCATACGCGCAGATCAAAAATACTCGTTTCTCGTACAGTTCATCCAGAGTATCGTCAGGTGCTTCAAACATATGTATCCGGACAACATATTGTGTATCAAGAAATACCCATGATAGATGGGCAGATTGACATGCAAAGGCTAGAGATTGAACTCTCTGATGAGATCGCAGCGGTTATTATTCAATACCCTAATTTTTTTGGTGGAATTGAGAATGTGCGTGCAATGGCTGAACTTGCACACGCACATGGTGCGCTCTTCGTTGTTAGTGCAAACCCTATCTCACTAGGATTACTTGAGTCTCCAGGAAAACTGGGTGCTGATATCGCTATTGCAGAAGGACAACCACTTGGTAATTCATTGCAGTTTGGGGGTCCTTATCTTGGGGTGATGGCTGCTACGTCGGCACTTACGCGTAGGTTGCCAGGTAGAATTGTTGGACAAACCAAAGATCACGATGGGAGAAGAGGATTTGTTCTCACTTTACAAGCGCGTGAACAGCATATTCGTAGAGAGAAAGCCTCGTCCAATATTTGCTCTAATCAAGCGTTAAATGCACTCGCAGCTTCAGTATATTTGTCCTATATGGGCCCCAAGGGATTAAATGAGGTTGCTTCTCAATGTTTTGCAAAAGCACATTTTGCAGCAAAATTGTTTAAACAAGCTGGTGTAAGTATAGCGTTTAAGGGCCCCTTTTTTCATGAGTTCGTGATTAAAGTAGCAGATGGTGCGCGTATTTGGCGACAACTAGCAGATGAACACATTTTTCTTGGTTATCCGCTAGCTGATGCTTATCCTGAACTACAAGATCACTATGTAGTTGCTATCACTGAAGTTGTGAGTCGTGAGCAGCTAGAGCATGTAGCTAAGCGTTTGGAGGAGATCCGATGAGTAGGCAAACAGTAGATTACCCAATTATTTTTGAACTCAGTAAACCGGGCCGAGCGGCGTATAGTTTACCTGCTCTAGATGTACCTGAGGTCGATCTGACAGACGAATTACCAAAAGAATTTCTACGCACAGAAACGCCCTTGTTGCCCGAACTATCTGAGGTGGATCTGATTCGGCACTATACTGGATTGTCAACGCGCAATCATGGAGTAGATTCAGGATTTTATCCACTTGGGTCATGCACAATGAAATATAATCCAAAGCGCAATGAAGCTGTTGCGCGTCTCACCGGATTTGCAGATATTCATCCCTATCAACCTGTAGATACAGTGCAAGGTTCGCTTGAGGTGCTTTTTTCACTTCAAACATTCCTGGCAGAAATTACTGGCATGGATGCTGTGAGTTTACAACCAGCTGCAGGTGCAGCAGGTGAATGGACCGGCCTGATGATGATTCGTGCGTATCACGAACAGCGAAAAGAAAAGCGCACCAAAGTGATTGTTCCTGATTCTGCACATGGCACAAATCCTGCGAGCGCTGTGGCTGCTGGTTTCACAACGATTACGGTTCGCTCTAATGCACGTGGTGGAGTCGACCTTGATGCACTGCGAGCAGTAGTAGGCTCGGATACAGCTGCTTTAATGTTGACGAATCCAAGTACTCTAGGTTTATTTGAAGAGCAGATTATAGAAATTGCTGAAATCGTACATGATGCGGGTGGGCTTTTGTACTATGATGGGGCAAATGCCAATGCAATTTTAGGATATGCACGTCCTGGTGATATGGGGTTTGATGTGGTTCATCTCAACTTGCATAAAACTTTTTCAACGCCTCATGGCGGTGGTGGGCCTGGAGCGGGTCCGGTCGGAGTAAAAGCTGATCTAATTCCATTCTTACCAAAACCTATGGTCGCACGTTCAGATGATGGATCTTTCTATTTAGATTACAATAGACCACAAAGTATTGGAAAAGTAAAAGGGTTTTATGGGAATTTTGGTATCTTACTTCGAGCCTATGCGTATATCCGCACCATGGGACCGGATGGTTTGCGACGAGTATCACAAGATGCTGTTCTCAATGCAAATTATTTATTGCATCGATTAGCTCCCTATTATCATGTGCCATTTCAGAGCATGTGCAAACATGAGTTTGTATTGTCAGGGAAATCGTTTAAACCTACTGGTGTAAAAACGCTGGATATTGCAAAACGGATTCTTGATTTTGGATATCATCCACCTACCATATACTTTCCCCTCAATGTGGAAGAAGCGCTCATGATTGAGCCTACCGAATCAGAGAGTCGTGAAACATTAGACGCATTTGCAGATGTTATGATTCAAATAGCGCGAGAAGCGGTGGAAGATCCTGATATGGTGAAACTTGCGCCACACACGACAATGATCAATCGACTGGATGAGACGACAGCTGCGCGTAATCCTATCCTTCGATATCAACCAGAGTAGCTTTCTCGATGGACACAGCATCGCAAAATATGGGGGAGTGAGTATGGGTGAAGAAAATCCTCGTTTTGCATGGACCTAATCTAAATATATTAGGTCAAAGAGAGCCAACAGTATATGGATTTGAAACATTAGCTGAAATTGATGAGAGGTTGCGTAAAAAAGGAGAAGAGCTTTCTTGCTTGGTAGAAAGTTTCCAGTCCAATAGTGAGGGTGCATTGATTGATGCACTCCAATGTGCAATGCGTGATGGGACAGCAGGTTGCGTCTTTAATCCTGGAGCCTATACTCACTATAGTATCGCATTACGCGATGCTGTCGCAGCCGTTCAATTTCCTGTGATTGAAGTGCACTTATCAAATATCTATGCGCGGGAATCATTTCGTTCACACTCTGTAATTGCACCTGTAGCAAAAGGTCAGATCTCTGGATTCGGGTCTCTTGGATATGAACTTGCACTGCTTGCTTTACATGCACAATGAAATCGTAAAGGGGTGTGTTGTATGAAGCATCGGCGTGACAAGGTATGGTTACAACTAGCCTCATATGAGGTAGATGGATTTCTTACATTTTCTCCAGAAAACCGTCGCTACATGACTGGTTTTTCTGGCTCATCTGGCTATGTCGTTATCACTGCACAGGAGACTCTGTTACTCACCGATTCACGGTATGCAGAGCAGTCTGCATATGAAGCAAAGGAGTCAACCGTGCATTTACATGCCGCAAAGTGGATGACTTCGCTAGCTGACTATATTGCCGATAAAAAGATTCGTCGTTTAGGATTTGAACCAGAGTCGGTCAGTTTTGCTACTTATCAACAATTAGCAAAGACAATTCCGCATGTTGTACTTGTTCCTGTTGTAAATGTGATTGAAAATGTACGAATGGTTAAAGAAGATTCTGAAATAGCTACGATGAAAATTGCGGCGGAAATCGCTGATGCTGCATTTACTCATGTAACGCAATGGTTGCAAAAAGGCGTGACAGAGCGCGATGTAGCCTTGGAATTACTTGTTTTTATGCAAAAACAAGGGGCGACGGGTGTTTCGTTTGACACCATTGTGGCAAGTGGAGAACGATCTTCGATGCCACATGGAGTAGCATCAGATCGTGTCATTCAAACAGGAGATTTAATTACGCTTGATTTTGGTGCGCGTTACAATGGATATGCTTCTGATATGACGAGAACTGTAGGTATTGGAGAAGTAAGTTCACGGCAGCGTGAAATCTATGATGTTGTGTATAAAGCACAGACGACAGCCCTTAGTGCGATTCATGCTGGAATGACGGGACAAGAGGCAGATACGGTCGCGCGCGATGTCATTGTACACGCTGGCTATGGGGAAAACTTTGGTCACTCATTAGGACATGGTCTCGGATTAGCCGTTCATGAAGCTCCCCGACTTGCACAACAGTCACAAGATGTGTTACAAGAAGGAATGGTGGTTACTGTAGAACCAGGGGTTTATGTTTCTGGATTTTGCGGAGTGCGCATAGAGGACGACATCGTGGTGACAAAGAATGGTTCCTATTGTCTAACACAGTCGACTAAAGATTTGCTTATTTTATAATTTGTATGGGGGGTAGGAAATGAACTATGATCTCAAGTAACGATTTCCGTACAGGTGTTACCATTGAATATGATGGCGCTATATGGCGCGTCATTGAATTTATGCACGTGAAACCTGGCAAAGGTGCAGCCTTTGTCCGTACCAAATTAAAAAATATTCGCACTGGCGGAGTGAAAGAAATGACTTTTCGCGCTGGTGAAAAAGTAGCTCGTGCGCGAATTGAAAATAGACAGATGCAATACTTGTATGCCGATGGTGACAATTATACATTTATGGACACTGAGTCATTTGAACAATTGTCGATCAGTCATGATCAATTAGAATATGAACTAAATTTTTTGAAAGAGAATATGAATTGTGTTGTGATGCTTTATGATGGTGCTGCAATTGGCGTCGATTTACCAAACACAGTAGAGTTAGAGGTAGTCGAAACTGAACCTGGTATTCGTGGTGATACGGCAACAGGCGGTAGTAAGCCTGCCAAAATGGAAACAGGATATTCGGTACAAGTACCTTTTTTTGTTAATACAGGTGACCATTTAATCATTGATACACGCTCAGGATTATACGTTTCACGTGCGTAATTTTATTAGTCATTGCTTTGGCAAAAAGGCTTCCCTTATCAGTAAGCATAGGGAAGCCTTTTGCGAAGACTTTTTGCGCTTTGACAGATAGCTTGCATCATGCGCTAACAGCACTCCCTAATTGCTTAGGCCGTTTCATCCAACTAAAGACCAGCACCATGCAAAGGAGGAATATAATTAGAAAAACAACGATCCAGCGTGTAATGACTGCAAATGTATCCGACATGGTCAACCCCTTCCATGAGGACACGAAATCTAACCTCTTCTTATGTTTATCCACTTGCTTTCAATTCTGTGCAACTATTTCTTCCTAAACATGACTGCGATAAGTCTACCAATTACATATGGTATAAATGCAGATCTCGTCCCATATACATTGGACTAGTTAAGTAAATAGCATTACGTGTTGCGAGGTGAATGAGATATGCCCGAACTATCAGCAATCAGTGAAGTGGCGAGTATCTCAAAGTTACTACCTCAGGCTTTGCGTGGCATCATTGATGGGTTAGAACCGAATGCAGCAGGCAGAATTGAGGAAATTCGCCTTCGTGCACTGAGGCCTTTCGAATTAGTAGGATTGCGTGATTATGCCCGTCCTGTGGTGACCATGGAGCAGTTACGGCATGTGATTTCAGCAGTTACCGGTTCTTCTTATTATGCAGTCGAAGCGCAACTGCGATATGGATACCTTACGTTACCTGGGGGACATCGTGTCGGCGTTGCTGGTCGTACTGTAGTAGATGAACAAGATCACATTGTCACCATCAGGGATATTGCCTCGTTAAACATACGGGTCGCTCGGCAGATCTTGCATTGTTCGAAAAGTTTGGCGCCATTTGTATTGGATGAGTGGGGTCAATTGCAATCAATACTGATTGTCGGGCCGCCGATGTGTGGCAAAACGACTATTTTACGGGATCTCGCAAGACTTTTGGGTAATGGTGAACTTCATCCAAAACTCTCTGCACGTGCCGTTTCCATTGTGGACGAGCGCTCAGAAATTGCAGCTTGTCACCAAGGTGTTCCACAGTTTGATATCGGTCAATCAACAGATGTATTAGATGGGTGTCCTAAAGTGCAGGGAATGTATCTGATGCTGCGGGCAATGGCACCTCATATTGTGATGACCGATGAAATTGGGAGTGTAGCAGATGTGAAGGCAATACTCGATATTGCTCGTGCTGGAGTCCGATTTATTGGCACAGTTCATGCCAATTCTATGGAAGATTTAAAACAAAGGCCAGCACTTCGTACACTCTTGACCCAAGGTGCTATCGACCGTTTTATATTTTTGAGTCGGCGTTTAGGACCAGGGACTGTTGAACATGTATACGATCGAAGATTTCGCGAGGTGAAACGCGGTGAATCCGACCCTATGGCAAATCGCAGGAGCTAGCATTGTCATGGTAGGTAGTGCTGTGTATGGTCGTCAATTCTCGCTATACTTTCGCGCTCGACCACAAGAATTGCGTCAATTGGCTGCGATGCTAAGGTCACTGCGAGCGGATATTAGTTATCAACGATTGCCTTTACAGGAAGCATTTTTGCACGCAAGTCGGCAAGGACAAGCAGGTCATGCACTTAGTGAGTTATTTATAACCGCATCAGAAGCGTTGGGACATCCAGGCAGTACGGCATTTGAAGCATGGCGAGATGCTTTGCAACAACATCTTCCAAAACTACATTTGTCTACAGAAGATGTTCACATTTTAGAGAGTCTGGGTCACTCCATCGGAATGACAGGCGTAGTTGAGCAAGCCGCACAATTAGATGCAGCGCTTGCGCTACTGAATGATCGTGAACGAGACGCAATGGAAGAAAGAACCCGCTATGAACGCGTATATCAGACGCTTGGGGTATTGGCAGGTGTACTCATCGTTGTCATGCTTATTTAGTTTGAGGAGGACTCACTTATGAGTCTTGAACTGCACGTTATCTTTCAGATTGCAGTCGTCGGAATTGCAGCGGCTATTTTATCTAGTTTGTTAAAGCAATCCGGTCGAGATGAAATTGCAACTCTTGTAACGATTAGCGCGTTAGTACTAGTTGCAGCGGTTGTTGTGACGAATATTAGCCATTTGTTTTTGGAAATCCGCGATGTCTTTAGCATTCAATAAAGGTGCGCTATGAGCATATTGCAAATTGTTCTGTTTGGACTCGTCGGAGCGCTGTTAATTACATCTATTCGTGAAATGGCACCGCAAATTGCCTTTTGGATCACATTGATGGTTTCCGTTTTTCTTTTTCTCATTGCATTGCAACGTTTGACAGGATTGCTTGTTCCGATTGAAAGACTCGCTGAATTAGCTAATGTAAATGTGCTTTTTTTCGCCACAATTATAAAAATTATCGGGATAGCCTACATTGCGGAATTTGGTGCTGAAATTGCACGAGATGCGGGCGTATCAGCGATTGCTGGAAAGATTGAACTGGTTGGGAAACTAGCCATATTGGTTCTAGCTGTACCGATTGTTACTGCAGTAGTTGAAACGGTCACACACTTACTTCCGTGAAGGGAGGTCATGATGCACATGAAGATCGTACGTTTCGCAGTACGAGAATGGTATAAGATAGCGTTTGTTTTTGTACTAATCGCATGTTTACATGTGGCTCCATATGCGTATGCAAACGAATCGATGCCATCTGTATCAGGGCTACCCCCTCCACAATCGACGTTTAAAGACAGTAGCACAACTGTACCTACACCGCTTCAAACTGCAACTACGCAGTATCAATCGGTATCTCAAAATGCAATTGAACAAGCATGGAACAAATTGGACACACAATATAATGGCTATGTTCCTGCGACTGCTGAAGGAGAGCTCGTTCCTGCGTTTTTTCCAGGTAATCCGTCGTTTCATTATCACCAACTGTTACAAGGATTACTTCGCTATCTACTAGATTCTTTATTTGAAAATGCTAGGTTACTTGGGATCATTCTAATCTTAGCAGTATTAGCTGCTGTGTTAGAAACAGTTCAATCCGCGTTTGCATCGCAAATGGTGGCTAAAGTAGCTTTTTGGGTCACGCAAATGGTGTTAGTCGTACTTGCAGTGTCCTCCTTTCATGATGCAACGACTTACGCCAGCGGTGCGATTGACACAATGACAGCCTTTATGTATGGTTCGCTACCGGTTGTTCTTGCCCTCATCGCTGCATCAGGTGGTCTTACATCAGCTGCAACGTTTCATCCCTTAATAGTATTTATTGTAAATGCCATGGGGCTCATAGTACACAATTGGGTGTTACCACTAATCTTTTTTTCTGCTGTATTGACTATCGTAAGCACGTTGTCAGATCGCTATAAAGTGACGGCACTCGCAGGTTTTATCAAAAGTGTGGCCCTTGCAGTTTTAGGTCTTGGCATGAGCGCATTTTTAGGGATTATGTCAGTACAAGGTTCGCTTGCCAGTATATCTGATGGCGTTGCACTGCGAAGTGCCAAATATGTGGCTAGCAATTTAGTTCCAGTTATCGGTAAGGCGTTATCAGATGCGTCAGAGTCGATTGCTGGTGCCTCGCTCATCGTAAAAAATGCAACAGGGATGGCAAGTGCTGTTCTATTATTGTTAATTTGTGCTTTCCCAGCACTTAAAATACTAGCCTTGTCCATAGTGTATAACGGATCTGCAGCATTACTTCAACCATTAGGAGACTCACCTGTGATCTCGACGCTATCGACGATTGGAAAGAGTCTAGGCCTTGTTTTTGCTGCAGTTGCAGCCATTGGCTTGATGTTTTTCTTTTCCATTGTCATTGCAGTTGCTGCCACTAACCTAACGGCGTTTGTGAGGTGACATCGTGATTGGTGCTTTGTCTGAGTGGCTGCGGCATCTAGTGATGATTATCTTGCTGGCAGTATTTTTAGATCTCATATTACCGACGACCTCATTGCAAAAATATGTCCGTACAGTGCTTGGTTTAGTTGTTATGTTGACCATGCTTACGCCAATAACAGCCCTTATTGAAAGCCACTTTAGTGTGGATGCATTAGAAACTAACATTGCCGGACCGCTCTTTGCAACAGGTTTTCCAGGACAAACATCATCTAATTATCAGACCGCATCTGGCAATATTGCTTTTCAAAATGACTTGTCTGCTACGTTGCGAGAGGAAATCCAAAGCGGGCTTGGTATCTCGTTACAATCCGTAGAGGTGGAGACTACCGTAAACTCAACTGGAACTCCAATTGTGACAGGAGTCAATGCAACATTGCCCCTTATCAGTAACAAGACATCTAAGACCACTGTGTTAGAAGAAGAAGTAAAAGAACAAATTGCAGAATCGCTAGGGTTGCCAATCAGCGCAGTGCATGTCAGTAACTAGTTCACATGCTGAGAGGGGGGAGATGTAATGGGATAGGTGCATCAATAAAAAAATTATTTGCAAATAAGTGGTTATTAGCAGTAACTGCAATAGGTATTTTGTTACTTGTATTTGGGGCATCAGGTGGCAATGGGTCTAAACCACCACCCAGTGGACAAGGGGTTCTATCAGTAGGTTCGGCATCGTCAACCAATGCGGCTACGACTCAAACATCGACAACAGATCCGGCCCTATCTACTGCCATTACTTATGAAAGGTTTTACGATCATGAGTTGGAGAAAATGATTGACCAAATAAGTGGCATCAGAGATGCACTTGTCATGGTGACAGTAGATTCAACTCCTTTAGAAAAGTATGGCAGTAATACATCGACGTCCACTCAGTCTTCGTTGCAAACAGGTTCAGGGAGTCAGACAAAGACAACAACACAGCAGAGTCAGACTCAAATGGTTACTGTTCAAGGTCCAAATGGAAGCCAAGTGCCGATTGTAGTACAGCAGCAATTACCACATATCATTGGTGTGCTTGTTGTAGCGAAGTCAAATGATGTCGTGCAAATGCAAACTGAGATTGTGGGTGCAGTACAAGATGCTCTTGGTATTCCAAGTTATGAAATTACCGTTTTACCACGCGGCTAAAACCTGTCTTATGACAATCAATTGATCATGTATGAAGGGAAGCGAACAATATGGTGAAAAGACAAACAGTGTGGCTCTCGACAATGATGGTACTATCTTTAATGTTGATTGGATACTATACATTAGGAACTCCTGCTTCACCCAGTACGCAGGATGTCAACGCTAGCGGGAGTACTTCGGTAGTTCCAACAAACGCTAATTCCTTAGGCGCAACCAAAACAGTGGCAAAAACTTCAACTAGCACTGCACCGGCGTCGAAACCTACTTCTTCGCTTGCGAATGACTGGTTTGCACAAACATCGCTCGATCAAATGCAATCTGAGTCAAAGGTCATTCAAACGTTGCAAAATGAGATTAGTGATCCGCATGTAAGTCAAGCAGCTGCCTCCAGTGCTTATTCACAGTTAACTGCGATTCAAACGCAGCAGGCTGAAGCGAACAAAATTCACGATTTATTGACTTCGTCTTATCCGGATTCTCTTGTTATCTTCAATCCACAAGGAGAAGTTCATGTATGGGTTGAAGCGAGCAGCTTAAGTCCTACGTCCGCAGTTAAAGTGATTGATTTAGTTTCGCAAACCTTAGGCATTCAATCCAATCAAGTCATTGTTAGCGCCCACGTTTAAGTTTATACTTGCAC
Organism: Sulfoacidibacillus ferrooxidans; assembly: GCF_022606465.1. NCBI lineage: Bacteria > Bacillati > Bacillota > Bacilli > Caryophanales > Alicyclobacillaceae > Sulfoacidibacillus > Sulfoacidibacillus ferrooxidans. The sequence goes on along the minus strand of NZ_JALBUF010000003.1, from coordinate 151,204 downwards.
ATGACTTTTCTGAGCCCCCTTTACTATGCTTGAACCATGAATTCATCATGGTTGCATAAGAAAGGGGGTGGACTTGATCAGGACGACTTGACTCGGTTTGTGCTATACTGTTTTTAAAGCATAGTACACTGAGGAGTGAGTTGTTGTTGCTAAGAACGAGTGAGATTCGCGAATTAATACGTTTACTTGATGAAACAAGTGTGCATGAGTTAAATATCGAGACAGAAGATATGAAATTACATATAAAAAAAGCTAATGTAACTTCTTTATCAGAACCTGTACAACGGATTGAAGTGTCTCATGCGACACCAGTATCGTCTGTGCAAGCTGTAGCAAAAGAGTCAGATATACAAAATACAGTCGTTATTGAATCACCAGTTTCACAAACGACATCAGCGATAGAAGAAGGATTGACTGTCATTAAGTCTCCAATGGTGGGAACCTTTTACTTGGCGCCATCTCCAACAGCTCAAAATTATGTGGAAATCGGTACTAAGGTAACTGAAAAAACCGTTGTATGTATCGTTGAGGCAATGAAATTAATGAATGAGATAGAGGCCGATGTGCGTGGGGAGATCGTCGAAGTATTAGCTGAAAATGGCCACTTGGTGGAGTATGGTCAGCCTCTATTTCGAGTCAAACTGGCATAACGGAGGTAATCTATGTTTAAGAAAATTTTAATTGCTAATCGCGGCGAAATTGCTGTGCGCATCATTCGCGCATGTGAAGAACTTGGGATTCAGACCGTTGCGATATATTCTGAGGCTGATCGTGAGGCGTTACATGTCCAGTTGGCTGATGAGGCCTATTGTGTTGGTCCTACACCTAGTAAACAGAGCTATTTAAATATCCCCAATATCATGTCAGTGGCTACTGCTGTAGGTGTGGATGCCATTCATCCGGGGTACGGATTTTTATCTGAAAACGCCGATTTTGCAGATGTCTGTGCCGCAGTTGACATTAAGTTTATCGGTCCTAGTCCAGCTGCGATTGAAAAGATGGGTGATAAATCGACGGCTAAAGCAACGATGAAGCAGGCCTCTGTTCCTACGGTACCTGGCACTGAAGGACTCATTCAAAGTGAGGAAGAAGCAGTAGAAGTTGCTAAGAAGATCGGTTATCCGGTGATTATTAAGGCCACTGCAGGTGGTGGTGGTAAAGGAATTCGAATTGTTTCTTCAGAAGACGAGCTTCGCCAAGCGATCTCTATTGCAAAGACGGAAGCAGGATCTGCTTTTGGAAATTCTGGAGTATACTTAGAAAAATATCTCGTTCGTCCACGTCATGTAGAAATCCAAATCGTGGGAGACCAATATGGCAATGCTGTTCATCTTGGGGAACGTGATTGCTCAGTGCAAAGACGTTTGCAAAAGTTAGTTGAAGAATCACCTTCTCCGGCGTTGACTGAAGAAACTCGTGCAGCGATGGGGGCAGCTGCTGTAGCTGCTGCAAAAGCAGTACAATACGAGGGAGCGGGAACTATTGAATTTTTATTGGACGAGGATGGCTCCTTTTATTTTATGGAAATGAATACGCGCATTCAGGTGGAACACCCTGTTACAGAATTTGTAACTAGCATTGACTTGGTCCGTGAACAAATTTTGATTGCGTCAGGTGAACCGTTATCATTTACACAAGAAGATGTGATCCAACGTGGTCATGCGATCGAATGTCGAATCAATGCTGAAGATCCAGATCGGAATTTTATGCCTTGTCCAGGAAAAATTGGCACTTATCTTACCCCAGGGGGATTTGGGGTACGAGTTGATAGTGCCGCATATCCTGGTTATACTGTGAGTCCGTTTTACGATTCGATGATTGCTAAGCTTATTGTATGGGCTCCTACTCGGATGCAAGCGATCCAGCGCATGAAGCGTGCATTATCTGAATACCAAATAGAAGGCATACAAACGACAATTCCATTTCATTTGCGCCTTTTGGAACATCCGGCATTTGTTGAAGGGGATATCAATACTCGTTTTCTTGAAATGTATTCAGTTTAGTCTTGGGATTAGGTATGCTGCGCTAGATACATTATTTTATGTCGTGCTTTGGTCGTAGTTTTGTTATAGTGAAAGAGGATGTTTGACAGAGGCATATGCTTAGGGGGGGATTCGGGTGTCTATCAACGGAATGGTACCTGCTGAAATTGGATCGAGCGATATGGGGACTACGCAGATTGCTAATGAGGTGATTGCTGTTATTGCAGGCCTAGCGGCAACGGATGTGCGTGGAGTTGCAGATATGAGTGGTGGCGTAGTTGGTGGAATTGCAGAGCGCTTAGGCCGTAAAAATTTGAGCAAAGGCATAAAAGTAGATGTTTCAACTGATGAACGACAGTGTTCGGTTGACCTTTCGATTATTGCGGAATATGGGTTTCGCATACCTGAAGTTGCTACGGAAATTCAAGATAGTGTAAAACGAGCGATTGAAGGAATGACGGGACTTGAAGTGACATCCGTCAATGTCAATGTGCTTGGTATTTCATTTCGACATGATGATGGTGAAGAACGCGAAAAAGTGCGTGGTTAGATGACAGAGGCCTCCGTGATGGGTATGATAAACAAGTGCGGAGGCTTTTCTCGTAGAAAGGAAGAATCCTGTGACACTCTTTGATCGTATGCTACTTAGACTGTTCAGTTTACTTGTGCTCGTTAATGTGTGTTGGACAGTACTTGGGGTCTTGGGTGTGCCGTTTGTTGATAATTCCTCCCTCAGCTCTGGTTCTTCCGTCATTGCGTTATGGGTTGATTTGGGGCTTATGATTGTATTATCAGTGCGGTTTTTGCTTTATCGACTCGCCCGTCGTCGACCACCTTCTTTTGTGAAGGATGCGGGAACTGGTGAAATTCGTATTGGTTATGAAACGGTAAAAGAGATTGCCCATCGAGCGGCAAAACAGGTTCGCGGAGTTGAACGTTTACAAACGAAAATTAGCGCTGATCAAGAAGGACTTGTTGTACTCATGGATGTGAGATCATTGCCTGCAGTCGATGTGACAGCGATGAGCGAGCAGATTCAAGAGTTGGTTATGACTGCTGTGCGTAATTATACTTCGCTTGCAGTGTCTAAGGTCCATGTGCACATTGTCGCAATTGCACCTGAAGCAGTTGCTAAATAACTGAGTGAGGGGGATGAGTAATGGAACTGATCTTGCGGTTTGCTCACAAAGTAGCTGCGTTACAAAAGCGATATTTGGGAGTAATCGCTGGTATCGTTTTTTGGCTTCTCATTCTCATTGTTGGTTTTTTCCCTACTCTATTACTTGCGGTATTTATGGTAATTGGTTACTCGATTGGAAAGTTTATTGATGACCGATCGAATGTGCAAGAATTGGTTCACCGGTTATGGCAAACAGATCGTTTTGACTAGTAGTTGGAGGGTAATGGAGTGAGTCGTCACAGAGCAAGAGAAAGAGCGTTACAGACATTATTTCAGCTAGATATTAATGATTTAGACCAAGAACAGGCCGTTCAATATACTCAAACTGTCCTTACGGAAACGCTCGGTGAGCGTTCCATTAATATGAAATATTTTCGTGAACTTGTTTCAGGGGTATTGGATCATATAACGTATATTGACTCCATTTTAAACCGCTATAGTCAGGAATGGGAAGTATCAAGAATGCCTGGTGTAGATCGGTCAATTTTGCGTGTCGCTCTATATGAACTTTTGTTTCAAGAGGACATGCCACCTGCTGTAGTGATTGACGAAGCTGTCTCTTTGTGTAAAACATATGGTACGGAGCGTTCTTACAAATTTGTAAATGGTGTTTTATCAGGTATACTTGGCGATTTATCTGGACTACGCGAGCGGCGCTTAGAGACTTTATGAGTAACTACTTTGGAACACATGGGGACAGGCAAACGGCTGTACTTGGCATTGATACAAGTAACTATACAACATCCGTTTGTCTTGTGGATCAATATGGAGAGATTGCCTTTGAGGCCAGAAACGTGTTAACCGTGAATAGTGGAGAACACGGTCTCAGGCAATCAGAGGCATTATATCAACATATTGTTCATTTACCTGATATTCTTCAAGAGATGAATTCCATCCGTGCACACTACGAACTGATTGGGATTGGAGTTAGTACAAAACCTCGCAATCACAAAGAGTCGTACATGCCTGTTTTTCGAGCAGGATATTTGGCAGCACAAAGTATTGGACTTGGTTCTTTAGCACCCATTATCGAAACATCTCATCAGTCTGGTCACATTATGGCAGGCTTGGTCACTTCGCATATGGATGTATTACCTACAGAAGCTTTTTTGGTTCTTCACCTTTCTGGAGGCACGACTGATATGTTGCGTGTTACCAAAGCAAGATGTGATTTTGAAGTCGAGTTGCTAGCTTCTAGTATGGATCTTCATGTTGGTCAATATGTGGATCGGATAGGTGTTCAACTCGGGTTGCCTTTTCCTGCGGGGAAGTTTCTTGAAAAATTAGCGAGCGAGTGGGAAGATCAATCCATACCTATAATTCCTTCAGTAGTAAAAGCGGGTGCACCGAGTTTTTCAGGTCCTTTGACGGCAGCGCAACGCCTCCAAAGTCAGGGAATACCAGATACCGCCATTGCTGCAGCTGTTCAAAGATCCATTGCGTCAACAATTGAAAAAATGATTCGTCAAGCTTTTTTGTTGACTGGAATCAAACGGATTTTATTAGTAGGTGGAGTGGCTTCGAACATGGCCATACAAAACAGACTTCGTCAACGTTTTGCTATGGATCCTCATGGTAGTGGACCACTTTATTTTTGTGATCCACATTATGCATCAGACAATGCTTTTGGAGTGTCGCATATTGCTCTTGCTACCATTAGCGCTAAGTAATCGCTTGATTGGATTGCAGGTGTGGCTGTAGTATACTAATTACGTGTTTTTAACAAAGTGATCAATTGAATCTGAGTATTCAAAGGAGGGCTTTTTTTGGTTGCACAATCGACATTACCTGTGGATGAAAAAGTATATGATATTACGATTATTGGTGGGGGCCCCACTGGACTTTTTACTGCATTTTATGCAGGTATACGAAATGCAAGCACTAAAATTATCGATAGTTTGCCACAACTTGGTGGTCAATTAGCAGAATTGTATCCCGAAAAATTTATTTATGATGTAGGTGGTTTTCCTAAAATTCGAGCGATGGATTTAGTGGATCAACTTATTGAACAAACTAGTCAATATCATCCATCAGTGTGTTTGAATGAGAAAGTCCTTCACGTTACCAAAGGTGAGGATGGGATTTTTAAACTAGAAACGGATCATAAAGTGCATTTATCTCGTTCGGTTATTGTTACAGCAGGGATTGGCGCTTTTTCACCAAAATCATTACCTGCAGAAAACGTTAAAAAATTCGAGGGTAATGGCATATTTTATTATGTGGATGATGTGAAAAAATATAAAGATAAGAAAGTTGTAGTCGTTGGTGGTGGCGATTCAGCTGTTGATTTTGCACTCATGCTTGAGGGAATTGCTTCTCATGTGACGCTCATTCATCGTAGGGATCAATTTCGTGCGCATGAAGAGAATGTCAAAACGCTGTATGCATCGGATGTTGATGTAAAAACATTTTACGAATTAAAGGTTGTTCACGGTGATGACCATATTACAGGAGTCACCATAATGGAAAATAGAACGAAGGAAACGATGGATATTGAAGCAGATTTAATTATTGGTAGCTTAGGTTTCACTGCATCACTAGGACCTATTCTGGAATGGGGTCTTGAGGTTGAGGGTAATGAAATTGTCGTTGATACGCGCATGAGTACCAATATTCCTGGAGTGTATGCTGCTGGCGACATCGTTACATATCCTGGTAAAGTAAAATTGATCGCAACTGGATTTGGAGAAGCACCTACTGCTGTCAATAACGCTAAGACTTATCTTGATCCAACGTCTAAACTTCATCCAGGTCATAGTAGTAGCCGCAAGGAGTAAAAAAAGTTATTTTGTTGCGGAATGCTCATAAATACAATGTGGTTCCATGCAATTTTAGAACGAATGGAGTGTGTTTTTTTTTGGCGCAGTTGATCGACGGCAAGCAGTGGGCTTTAGTTAGTCGGGAAGAGACAGCGAAAACCGTTTCTGACTTAAAAACAAATGGGTTTACACCTGGGTTAGTCGTAATTTTGCTTGGAGAACACCCTGCTTCAATGAGTTACGTCAAAGGTAAAGATAAAGCGGCGACAGCTGTTGGAATCCATTCGGAGTTAATTCAACTTCCAACAAGTACAACAGAAGCTGCTCTTTTGCAATTGATTGAACGTTTAAACCACGATGATCGTTATCACGGTATTCTTGTACAGTTGCCGTTGCCACAGCATATGAATGAAGAAACGGTGATTCGGGCGATTTCACCGCAAAAAGACGTAGACGGTTTTCATCCACTCAATGTGGGTGCACTGACGTCTGGACTTCCTGGTTTTATACCATGTACTCCACTAGGTGTGATGAAGCTGCTGGCATATGAGGGGATATCTGTTGAAGGAAAAAATGCTGTTGTGATTGGTCGTTCTAATATTGTAGGTAAACCGATGGCACAACTTTTATTGCGCGCCAATGCGACTGTGACTATTTGTCATTCTAAAACGCATAATTTGGCTTCTTTTACACGCGAGGCTGATCTTTTAATTGCAGCTATTGGCCGGCCCAATTTTATTACAGGTGACATAGTGAAGCCTGGGGCAACAGTTATTGATGTAGGGATTAACCGTGTTGATGGTAAGCTTTGCGGTGATGTAGAGTTTTCAACAGTGGATCATGTCGCGGGCTTTCTAACACCTGTCCCTGGTGGTGTTGGTCCTATGACGATTGCCATGCTGCTACATAACACAGTAGAGGCAGCCATGTTGATGGCTAACATGGATACAGACAAAGCATTGTAATGCCTGTCACTTTACATGTATGCAATGGGAGGTTAGGTCGATCGAGACTGTCTATACAGTATATGAAGCTACCACGATATTGAAACGGGTCATACAGTCGAGTCCCGACTTATCTCAGATATTCATACGTGGTGAGATATCCAATGTTAGTCGTCCAGTTAGCGGCCATCTATACTTTACATTGAAAGATGATCGTGCACGTTTGCGTGTCGTGATGTTTGCTAGTCGTGCGAAACTATTACAATTTCAAATGCGCGATGGTATGAATATCATTGTACAAGGTAGTATTGATGTATTTGAACGACTAGGTGATTATCAATTTTATGCAGAAAATGCTCAACCAGATGGGTTAGGTGCATTATACCTTGCATTTGAACAGCTAAAAGAACGTCTTGATAAAGAGGGACTTTTTTCTCCTCAACGAAAACGTCCCTTACCTGTATACCCAAAACGCATAGCGCTTGTGACATCTGCAACTGGTGCTGCCGTAAGAGATATGATCATCACATTGTCAAGACGATATCCAATTGCGCGTGTTTATGTGATTCCAGTTGCTGTTCAAGGTGAAGATGCACCCAAACAAATTGCTAAAGGCATTGAATTGGTTGATCACTACAATTTAGCAGATGTTATCATTGTTGGAAGAGGCGGCGGATCTTTAGAGGAGTTATTTGCATTTAATTCTGAAATTGTAGCAAGGGCTATCGCTGCTACTCAACTGCCTATTATTTCAGCAGTTGGTCATGAAACAGATGTAACGATTGCGGATTTTGTAGCAGATGTTCGTGCAGCAACACCGACTGCCGCAGCTGAACTTGTAGCACCAGATATACGTGAGCTTCATTCGCGAATTGATATGTTTGAACAGAGTATGCAGACCAGAATATCTATGCATATTGGGCGATTACAGCAGCGAGTTGATTATTTAGCTGAACATCGCATGTTAAAAGATCCTATGCGAATGGTATCCGTGTTACATGAACGAATTGATCGACTAGAACCTCGTTTACGCTTATCGCTCCGCGACACAGTTGAACGAGGGATAAAAATTACAACACAACTTGAATTGCGAATGGCTCGTTGTTCTCCGAATGGACAAGTGTCACTGATGCGTGTACGATTAGATACTTTGCAAGAACGTCAACTTCGGGCTATACAAAAACGGTTAGAAATTGCCGATCAAACCATTAATCGCTTGATTTCTTCACTTGAATTACTCAGTCCACTAGCGGTATTAAAACGAGGGTATGCTGTGACTTATCGCGCGGCAGAACATGGCGTAATTACAAGTGTAGGTCAAGTTCAACCCGGGGAATCTCTGCATATAAAATTCATTGACGGCTGGCTTGATTGTCAGGTCTGGGGGGTGTACGAAGATGACGAAACTTCAAAGTGATGATCATATTGAAGAGGAGCTTTCATTTGAAGTAGCCATTGGCAAACTAGAAGAAACGGTTCGTGCGTTAGAAGCAGGCGAGTTATCACTTGATGATGCCATTGCAAAATTTCAATTAGGCATGCAGTTAGTACGAATTTGCAGAGATAGATTGCAGGTCGCTGAACATAAGGTAGAAAAAGTTCTTGCTACTGAACAAGGTATAGAGATCAACCCTTTTGCTGTGGATACGAGAGGAATGGATGTAAATGACTAGCTTTAACTACGATGAATACTATAAAAACTTAGGCGATTCCGTCAACAAAACGATGGACAAGTATCTGACTCCAGATCCTAATTTTCCTGAGCTATTGAATGAAGTTATCCGCTATAGTGTATTTGCAGGAGGTAAAAGGCTTCGTCCAGTACTTCTATTGGCTACATTAGAAGCATTTGGTATTGAAAGCACTCCATTATTACCTGCAGCTGCTGCTCTTGAATTTTTGCATACGTATTCTCTTATTCATGATGATCTTCCAGCGATGGACAATGATGATTATCGACGTGGCAAATTGACTAGTCATAAACGATTTGGTGAAGCTGCAGCTATTCTTGCGGGTGATGGGTTACTTGCACTTGCATTTAGAGCGATAGTGGATTGCTTGATTGAACCTGATTTACTTATACTTATGATCAAAGAACTTGCGGAAGCAAGTGGTGTAAGAGGTATGGTCGCCGGTCAAATGGCAGATATGTATTATGAGCATAAAACTGTAACGCCTGACATGTTGGAATTTATTCATGAACATAAAACAGCTGCTATGATTGCAGCACCTCTAAGAATGGGAGCCATTGCTGCATCTGCTAGTGATGAAAGCATTGCCCTTCTGACTGAGTTTGGCTATTCAATTGGACTAGCTTTTCAAGTAATGGATGATTTGCTTGATGTGATTGGTAACGATCAAGAGCTTGGAAAACGATCGAGAGTTGACGAAGAACGAGGCAAAGCTACCTATGTTTCCGTGTATGGAATTGAGGAGTCCAAAAAACTTGTTGATAAACAGACGGCGCACGCCATATCACTTATTCAACATGTGAAAGAATTAGAGCATCCAGAATATCTAATTGGTATTGCGAAGTATCTTTCTAAACGGAGTCAATGACATCCTGTGATTTCCTGATTAGTTCGTCACTCTCGTGGTAAAGCTACCTCACGGGGGTGATAATCATGACAGTAGGCGTGAAAATGCAACAAACGATTGCATCAGCAGAGGGCGTTGCAGCGAATTTAAAGCAATTTGCCCTGGACACACAAGATAAACAAGCGCAACAAATGTTTAATCAACTCGCACAGACAGTTGATAGTTGTGTGACGACGATGCAGTCGCGGTTAAATTATATTCAACAACAGGAACCACAGTATCGTCAGTAAAGATGTAGAAACCAAAAGAAGTGATAATTAGGCATGGTATGGCAGATTGAATGCCGTACCATGCCTATGATATACTTTTATTAAATTGATACTACAATAAACTATGAGTGTGCGGCGATATAAAGAGAGGATGACGCTACCGTGTTTTTGGAGCGTGTGAATGATCCAGCAGATATAAAAAGGCTAACCATCCCGGAATTAGAGACGCTTTCAATAGAGATTCGGGACTTCTTAGTTCAAAGTATTACATCAACAGGTGGGCATTTTGGTGCGAATTTAGGGGTTGTTGAACTCACAGTTGCTCTGCATTATGTTTTTAATTCTCCGGTGGATCGAATCGTATGGGATGTCGGTCATCAAGCATATGTGCATAAAATTCTCACAGGAAGAAAACAAGATTTCCCAACTCTTAGGCAGTTTCATGGGCTGGCGGGGTTCCCTAAGCGATCTGAAAGTCCTCACGATTTTTTTGGTGTTGGTCATGCGAGTACTTCAATCTCTGCAGCATTAGGTATGGCTATTGCTCGTGATTTGCATAAAGAAAACCACCATGTTTTAGCTGTTATTGGCGATGGAGCGATGACAGGTGGTATTGCTTTTGAAGCGTTAAACCACGCGGGTCATCTGAAGAAGAGATTACTTGTCGTGCTCAATGATAACGAAATGTCTATTTCTCCAAATGTAGGAGCTATATCTCATTATTTAACGAGACTTCGTACGGATCCTTATTATGGAAAGATTAAAGGTGAACTAGAAACATTACTAAAACGCATACCTGCATTTGGATCTCGCATCGCTAATACAGCCGAGCGCTTTAAAGATACCTTGAAATATGCGATGGTGCCGGGAATGTTGTTTGAAGAAATGGGTTTTTCCTACTTTGGACCTGTACCTGGCCATGATATAGCACAGGTTATTCATTTGTTGAGGCAGGCAAAAGAAATGGATGGACCTGTTATCTTACATGTCATTACACAAAAAGGGAAGGGCTATCCGTCGGCTGAAGCTGCGCCAGATAAGCTTCACAGTATTGGTGGAGCGGTTGTAAAACCAAAGGCAACTGCTCCATCTTACACAGGCGTTTTTGGAAAAACGTTAGTGGATTTAGCTAAAAAAGATAAAAGAATAGTTGCTGTTACTGCTGCTATGCTTAATTCTGGTTTGAACGAGTTTGCATTAGAGTTCCCCGATCGTTGTTTTGATGTTGGAATTGCCGAACAGCATGCGGCTACACTTTGTGCAGGGCTTTCAACTGCTGGGATGAGGCCGATTTTCTCAGTCTATAGCACATTTTTACAGAGAGCGTACGATCAAGTGATTCATGATATTTGTATACAGCAATTACCTGTCGTCATTGCTATAGATCGCGCTGGTCTAGTGGGTCCTGATGGTGAAACACATCAAGGGGCATTTGATGCAGCATTTTTGCGTGCGATTCCTAATATGACGATTATGATGCCAAAAGATGAAGGCGAATTGCGCCACATGCTTTATACAGCGTTTACTCTATCAGGTCCTGTCGCTGTTCGATTTGCGCGTGAGGATGGCATTGGAGTTGCACTTGATGTTCCATATGAAGAGATTCCTGTGGGTAAATCTGAGGTGATTCGCGAAGGTAGAGATGTAGCTTTACTGGCACTTGGACCTATGGTAGCAGTTGCTGAAAATGCATCGCTTATGCTTGCAGAGCGGGGCATATCGGCTCAAGTAGTCAATATGCGCTTTGTTAAGCCTATCGATGAGGAAGCACTGCGCAATCTGGCTCTTAAAAACATGCCAATTGTAACTATTGAAGAGGGTACCATAAAAGGTGGTCTTGGATCGGCTGTGTTAGAATATTTTGCTTTACAGAAATTGCAATGTTCGGTGTACCCTATTGGTTTGCCAGATCATTTCATTGAACATGGAAGTCGTCCCGAATTATTACATCAAGTTGGGTTAACGTCAGAACATATTGCAGAAGTTGCAATCACGTTGGTGGAGAATCAGCACGGTCAAAAATGGGTTAACCGCAAAACGGCTGGTCGCTGATGTCAAAAGAACGAGTGGATGTTACTCTTGTGGCGCGTGGGTTGGTAGCTTCTCGTGAACAAGCGAAACGGTTAGTCATGGCAGGTCTTGTGTATAGTGGCACAGATCGCGTTGACAAACCTGGTACTCAGGTTGACGATACGATTCAGTTGTCAGTAAAGGGTGCTTTGCATCCTTATGTGAGTCGAGGAGGATTAAAGTTAGAAAAAGCTTTGCAGAAATTTCCTGTCTCTTTGTTGGGAAAGGTCGTTATTGACATTGGGGCATCCACAGGTGGGTTTACAGATTGTGCACTGCAACATGGTGCTTCACTTGTTTATGCGGTGGATGTAGGATATGGTCAATTAGCTTGGTCCCTTCGTGAAGACCAAAGAGTGAAGGTTATGGAGCGCATTAATTTTCGTTACGTAGATATTGTACAGTTTTCCCCTTTGCCAACGGTTGCTGTGATGGATGTTTCATTTATTTCCATTGGGAAATTATTACCTAAAATTGCTGAATTATTAAGACCGGGTAACGATGTCATCACCTTGATTAAACCACAATTTGAGGCCGGCCAAGAATTTGTGGGCAAGGGAGGCATTGTTCGTGATGAGCATGTTCATATGACGGTAATACATCGAGTCATTGAACAAGCTAAGTCACATGGTTTTTGTGTTCTTGGATTAGACTTCTCACCTATTAAAGGAGGAGAAGGAAACATTGAGTTTCTTTTATGGATGCAAAAAATTGATGTATCTGGGCAAGATAGCTTATGTCATACGAATTCATTTTCTGTAGAAAAAGTGGTTCAACATGCTCATATGAGCGATTTTTCTTAATATAAGGATCCTTGGACGAGAAGGATTTTGAATTCCTGCGGCGAACAGATACTTTGGAGGTGCCGCTATGGAAGTCCTTGCGATCCTGACTTTTTTAACTGTAGTTTTTCTATTTATTAGGGCTCGTTATCTAGCCAGTCCACTTCATGAATTCGAACCGACGTCTACACGTGAGCATCTGCTTGAGGCTGGTGACATTTTACAAAATAAGGGCTATCGCATCATTGGAGAGCGTATTGCTCATGAACTTTCTTCATTTTTTGGTAATAGAAAATTTATTACATATATTATTGTGGATTTCTTGGTTGAGAAGGAAGGCATACAATATCCAATTAAAGTCCGTTCTCCTCGCGACTCTACACGCATAAGCGGTGCGATGTTACGCAAACAACTTTTTGCTTTATATACGCTTTATGAAACGCCCGTCGGTTATTTATCTCCTGATACAGGTGTGTTGGAGTTTGTGGATTTTACTATCGATTTTCCAGGACGTTATTATGCGAAACGGTGGCGTATGCGCTTATTGTGGATGGCGATAGGACTATCGATAGGCTGGCTTTTGTCTTTCTCGCATTGAAAGGAAGAGGTACATGCCAAAAACGATTGGCCTTGTAGTAAATCTGACAAAACCAAAAGCTACAGAGATTGCAAAACAACTAATAGTGGCCATTCACGGATGTAAAGGTCAAGTTTACATTGAACAAGAAGCAGCTATAGCTATGGGCATGGAACAATTTTCACTTCCAAGTGGTTCATTTCAGGGTATAGTGGATCTCATCTTTGTACTTGGAGGAGATGGTACGTTACTTGGAGCAGCGAGACATTTTTCTTGTTATGAGATTCCAATGTTAGGTATTAATATTGGACACCTTGGGTTCTTGTCTGAAGCGGAACCAAAAGATTTGGATGATTCTGTACAACGTGTATTGAATGGTGATTTTTACCTTGAACATCGCATGATGATCGAAACGTCTGTGATGCGAAGTGGTACTTGTGTACATCGCAGTGTAGGACTGAATGACGTTGGTATTGGAAAAGGTTCATTTGCGCGCATGATTCAGGTGGGCATATACGTGGATGATCAGTTTTACGATGAGTACTTTGGGGATGGATTACTCATATCAACGCCAACTGGATCAACTGCTTACTCGCTCTCTTGTGGCGGTCCGATTGTCGTTCCTAATTTACAGGTTATGGTCTTAACGCCCATTTGCGCTCATAAGCTAGTCGTTCGACCATGTGTCATAGGTGCAACACAGCAAATTCGGGTAAAAGTGAGTGCACGCCATAGTGATTTTGGTCTTACTGTTGATGGACAAGTAGGGTTTCCTTTGGTTAGTGGCGATGAAGTCGTCATTTCCAAAGCAGGGTGTGATACGATATTAATTAGATGGCAAGAACGAGCTTTTTTTTCTATACTGCAAGAAAAACTTAGAGGAGAATGAAAGGGCGGTTTTGATTGAAGGGTCAGCGTCTATTGAAAATCCGTGAAATTATTACAGGAAGTGTTATTGAAACGCAGGAGGAGCTAGTAGACGCATTGCGTGAGGCTGGTTTTGCAGTTACTCAGGCCACTATATCACGAGATATTAAAGAAATGCACTTGTTAAAGACGCCCACATCAGATGGTAAATACAAATATTCTTTACCTACAGCTCCCTCTTCCTATCAGCCGGATGTAAAGTTACACCGTTTGTTAAATGACGTGTTTGTTGCTATCGACTATGCCGAAAATTTAGTAGTTATGAGAACATTACCAGGTAATGCGCATGCAGTTGCTGTTTTATTTGACACGCTTGACTGGCCAGAGATATTAGGTACAGTAGCGGGGGATGATACTATTTTATTAATTGCGCGTTCAGTTGAAAATGCAAGTTCTATTGTTTGGCGCATTAAGTCATTACTATAGGGGTTGATTGGGTGCTTCGTACCTTGTATGTGCAAAATATTGCATTGATCGAGCGCCTTGAATTAGATATTCACCCTGGGTTTACTGCTTTAACTGGGGAAACGGGTGCAGGGAAATCCATCTTATTAGATGCTGTCGGATTATTATTGGGTTTTCGCGCAAGTGCTGAATTGGTTCGCTCAGGAGCAACTAAGGCCATTGTGCAGGGGGTTTTTGACATTGAAGAGGCATCTGCTTCTTCCATTCGTTTGCTCTGTGCGAAAGAAGGCATTGAGTTAGAGGAAGAACAACTCGTACTGACTCGTGAACTTTTATCTGGAGGAAAAACTACTGCCAGAGTGAACGGTAGGATTGTGACTGTGCAATTTTTACGTGAAGTTGGGCGATTGTGCATACATCAGCATGGTCAGCATGATAGCATTGCCTTGATGCGTAAAGAGGAGCATTTAAGCTTGCTTGATGCTTATGGGGGCGAAGATGTACTTGCTGCAAAACTAGAGTATAGAGATGTGTATAACACGTATAATGACTATTTTAAACAATTACAAAAAATGGAAATATCACAACGTGAACGCGCTCAGCAACTTGATTTATTATTATTTCAAAAAAATGAAATTGCATCTGCTGATTTGAAAAGTGGAGAAGAAGAAGCATTGCGAGACGAACAAATAAAATTGCAGCACAGTGAAAAACTGCGCACAATAGTGGATGAAGTATATCAAAAATTGTATGAAGGTGACGCGCGTTCCTCTGCCATTGCAGATGAGGTGTATCGTCTCTCACACAATGTAGCAAATGCAGTACATTATGATACTGGCTTAACCGAACTTCACGACTATTTACAAACTGCTCAGGTCAATCTTGCTGAGGCAATTGAATTCTCTCGGCATTACCTATCGAGTATTGATTCAGATCCCCTACGCTTACAATTTGTTGAGGATCGTCTAATGACGTTGATGCACTTATTTAGAAAATACGGGGAAAATACAGAAGATGTTCTTGCGTTTTATGCAGAGATAGATCGTGAATGTGATCAATTAGTACACCATGATGAAACGTTAGCTGCTTTGCAAGCAAAGGTAGATCAATTTGCGAAAAAGGTGGAGGAGTCGGGGAAACGTTTATCTGATCTGCGCCTTCATGTTGCTCACAATCTTGAACAAGCATTGGCAAAGGAATTAGGATTTTTATTGATGCCTAAGGTTCAATTGCATCTTCAGTTTATACAGACAAAACCAACTGCATCAGGTATGGACGATGTTGAAATCATGATGAGTGCAAATCAAGGGGAAGCATTAAAGCCACTTGCTAAGATCGCTTCTGGCGGTGAATTATCGCGTGTTATGCTAGCCATTGTACATGTATTAAGTGAATGCTCACCTGTACCCACACTTATTTTTGATGAAATTGATACTGGTATTTCAGGACGGGCTGCTCAAGCAGTAGCAGAGCGTATTGCACATATAGCACAAAAACATCAGGTACTCACGGTTACACATATGGCGCAAATGGCAAGTCTTGCGACACATCACTTAGCCATATCAAAAGAAATGGATGATGGGCGGACGTTCACCCATGTAAAACAGTTAACATTCCA
Source organism: Sulfoacidibacillus ferrooxidans (assembly GCF_022606465.1). Lineage (NCBI taxonomy): Bacteria > Bacillati > Bacillota > Bacilli > Caryophanales > Alicyclobacillaceae > Sulfoacidibacillus > Sulfoacidibacillus ferrooxidans. The sequence continues at coordinate 135,153 of NZ_JALBUF010000003.1, read as the reverse complement.
AGAACGGGTGGACGAAATAGCTAAAATGATTGGCGGGGAAAATGTCACGGAAACGACACGCAATCAAGCTAAAGAAATGCTGAGTTGGAACCCACCTGCTCTTGCATCAAAGTAAGACATTGAAAATAAAGCAAAAGTTTCATCCCTCTCCGGAACTTGCAGCATTGTGGCATCTTTTGTACAACATTGCTTTGACCCTCGAAGGGCATTATAGAAGCAACGAGATGCACTTCAATGAGGGGAGGCAAACCGGGTGAATCGATGGAGCTTGCGGATCTTTAGTGCTATGTTTAGCACCTTCACTTTTTTTTCAACGATAACTTCATGTTCAATTGCACATGCTTCTGAACAACCGTCTGAAATTCATCACGAAATGACACAGGAGGCTACAGAAGGACAATCAGGTGGACAGATGGTTAACACAAGCTTTCCTTGGAATTGGTTTTTTTCTTCCTCTGTTCAGGCAAATCAGGATCATCGGGTATATGTAATACCAGGAGGTCAATCGATTGGTATCAAATTGCATGCTTCAGGAATATTAGTTGTTGGTTATCACTTAGTCCATGAAGGAAAAGAATCTCTGAGTCCTGGGGAAAAGGCGGATTTGCACGTCGGTGATGTCATTGATTCTGTAAATGGAATTTCTGTAAGAAGCGTACAACAGGTATCGAAATTGGTTGAAGTTGCTGGGGAAAATAAAAAACAACTAACATTTGGGTTTCATCGTAAAGGTCACACATATTCAGTGAAGGTACGTCCGGTATTAGATGATGAAACTGGCACTTATCGAATAGGTCTTTATATTCGCGATTCTGCTTCTGGTGTTGGAACGCTGACATTTTATGTTCCTGGCAATCATGGATTTGGAGCATTAGGTCATGTCATTACTGATGTAGATACAGGAGAACCGATTGAAGGTCATGGCCAAATCGTTCATGCAGCGGTTACGTCCATTGATCGTGGTGAAAGTGGACAACCTGGTGAGAAACGCGGCCTGTTTGTTAATGAAAATCTTATTTTAGGAACGATTATTCGCAATACTGATTTTGGAGTCTTTGGCTTCATGAAGGTTAGTCCTGATCATGGGTTTTCCAATCAGTTGGTTCCGGTTGCTCGCCCAGAAGAGGTTCATCCTGGAACTGCAAAAATTTTAACTGTTGTCCATGGACAAAAAGTAGAGGCCTTTAATGTGCTCATAGTAAAAGCTAATAAACAGTCAAGTGCAGAAGTTAAAGGTATGATTATTCGCGTGACAGATCCAAAGTTATTGGAAGAGACAGGTGGTATCGTTCAGGGAATGAGTGGCAGTCCTATTTTGCAAGATGGTAAATTGGTAGGTGCTGTAACGCATGTTTTTGTTAGTGATCCCACTCAAGGGTACGGTGTATATGCACAGTGGATGTTACGTAATCTCGGCTTAAACACAAAACAATTAGGACGGCTTACACGCGGCTTTAACTCTGCTGCATAAGGTATATCTCGATTGTTTCAGGCTGGTATCGATACGATAAACGTATCGATACCAGTATACATATGATTGATTGCAACGCGCTTTGTCAAAATTAGTCGGAAAGTATTTATTCAAAACATAAAGGACGTGAACATTTGATGGCGAATACTATATATACAGAAGTAAGGAGGATGTCCCGTGGAAAAAACCCGCATCTTAATCGCGGATGATAACCGTGAATTTGCAGAATTATTGACAGAGTATCTTGGCGAAGAACATGATATGGAAGTAGTAGGTACGGCATTTAATGGTCAAGAAGCACTATCATTGATTGAAGATGAACAACTAGATATAGTGATACTTGATATTATTATGCCTGTATTAGATGGGATTGGTGTTTTAGAGAGACTCCGACAAAGTGATGTACCTGTTCTTCCTCGTGTTATTATGTTAACTGCATTTGGACAAGATGCAGTAACAAAACGTGCGTTAGATCTTGGTGCATTATATTATGTGCTAAAACCATTTGACATGGAACTTCTCGTTGAACGTATACGCGGAGTTGTGACTGTAGATACTTTTGTTGAACGCTCTCGAGTTGCTGCAGGTATTGGTACCGGAAGTAGCTCTTATACTTATGCAAGTGGATCTTCATTTACGACCAGTAGTCCGCGCTTAGTTTCAGTTAATCCAAAAACAAGATCGATTGATCAATTAATTACGAGCGTTATTCATGAAATTGGCGTACCTGCTCACATAAAAGGTTACCAATACTTACGTGAAGCGATCCTTATGGTGTATAATGATGTCGAAATTCTCGGATCAGTAACAAAAATTTTGTACCCTAAAATCGGGGAGAAATTTGGAACTACTGCATCTCGTGTAGAAAGAGCGATCCGCCATGCTATTGAAGTTGCCTGGAGTAGAGGGAATACCGATGCAATTGCTCAAGTATTTCGCTATACTGTGAATGTCAGTAAAGCAAAGCCTACTAATTCGGAGTTTATTGCAATGATCGCAGATAAGCTTCGCATGGAAACAAAAGTTAGTTAAGCGATTTGGAGGTAATGTGAACGTCAACAGATCATTCATGGCGAGCGTTAGTTCATAGTCCACCTGCCTTAGTTATATTTTTGATGGGATCTGCACTATCCGATGTGGGAAATGGCTTATATCGTTTAGCATTACCATGGATGGCTTATGATTTGAGTCACTCAGCATTTGTACTTGCAGCGGTAGCTACATTACAATCTATACCAGGTCTTTTATTACCTATTATGGGGCAATGGTTAGATCGGATCATTCATACTCGGAAAGTCATTGTAGGGTCAGGCCTATTGCAGGCGATGCTGATTGTATGCACTGTCGGTTTGGAGCATATGCATATACTGCAGTTAGGCTTTTTGTATGTCATTGTTGGGGCTATGTCCGTATTATCACTTCTTCTTTTCTCAGCAACTACAGTCTTTATATCCCGTAATGTATTGAAAGAAGCAAGGGTAGCTGTAAATTCTTTTGGAGCAGTACTCAGTACAATAACTTGGAATATATCTCCTGGAATCGCGGGGTTTTTATTCAACGATGGGGAATGGATATCACGTTGATTATCGATGCAGGGTCGTTTCTATTTGTATTGGTACCTGCTTTATTTATTTCAGAAAAACGTGTACTTCCTATAGTCGTATTTGATCAAAGTAACTCCTTACATTTCAAAGAATTTTTAGCTATGTTTAAAAAAGCACCGCGGTTACTGTGGCTGACTGTATTCTTTATTATATGGTATTTTACATGGGGCGGAACTTTTGCTTTAACCGTATTTTTGTTGCGACAGTATCATCATTTACCAGCTAATTTAGTTGGTGCTGCTATGGCGATTGGAGGGCTTTTCCCTATTGCTCTTGGTGTTTTAGGTCCATGGTTATCGCGTCATATTCGCTTGCCGTGGTTAATTTTTTTGACACTTTGTGTTTCTGGAGTAGGTATGATCCTTCTTGGGATTGCATCCAATCTATTCACTATATCTATTGCACTGGGCTGTCTGGATAGTGGTATAGCTCCTAGCAGTATTGCATTGACAAGTATTACACAGACAGAGGTGCCAAGTCATATGTATGGACGTGCTAGCGGATGGCAAAATTTTTTGATGCTTCTTGCTCAGACTATTGCTAGCATGTTAGCTGGGATCATGGCTATTCATTTTGGTGCACCGTTAACTGTGATGATTTTTGGAGCGTTAACTATTATTTCTTCTATATTTTTATTTGCTACTCCCCTAAAAAGGGATCTTTCTCTTGGGAAAATTATCAGTAATAATGAAAGATAGTCGATTTCATGGATGTTACATGTTAACTATAGGATAGCGACCTGATTAGGGTGATTCAATTGATGCAGACGGTGTCTTTAGGTATTTTGTCTTCATTATTTTTTGCGGTTACCTTTATTTTAAACCGGTTAATGGCAGTTACAGGTGATAGTTTTATTTGGAGTGCCTCTTTACGGTACGTATTTATGATTCCACTTCTTTGGCCACTGGTGTACTTTAGAGGCGGCATCGTCACGATGTGGAACGAAATGATGAAAAATCCTTGGAGTTGGATGGTATGGAGTACAGTAGGTTTTGGACTGTTCTATATACCTCTTTGTTTTGCATCGTCCTATAGTCCGGCGTGGTTAGTTGCTGGTACTTGGCAATTTACAATTATCGCTGGATCTTTATTAGCACCTATCTTTAGAAAAAAACTACCATTGCGAGGTCTTTTTTTCTCTTTCATCATTGTTGTGGGCATCATGCTTATGGAGTGGGATCAAGTAACCCGGGTCACATTGGAAGATACACTATGTGGAGTTCTACCACTATTATTGGCTAGCTTTGCTTATCCGCTAGGGAATCGTAAAATGATGGAACTTTGTGCAGGTCGACTGAATGCGTATCAACGTGTACTTGGTATGACTTTGGCTAGTTTACCGTTATGGATGATCATGAGTATAATTGGCTTTTTCACTGTTGGAGCCCCATCCAAAACGCAGATCTTACAAACGTTCCTTGTGGCCATATGTTCTGGTGTAGTTGCTACAGTGTTATTTTTCTCTGCTACGGATCGAACAAAAGGAGATGTTCATCGTTTAGCTACAGTGGAAGCTACACAGTCAGGAGAAGTTGTATTTACACTGCTATTGGGGTGGCTTATTCTTAGAGAGCAAGTTCCATCTGGACTTGCCATAACAGGAATCATCGTTGTGATTGTTGGCATGGTTCTTCACAGTTTTCTTGTGCATACCTAATCATCAATTATAAAGCTAAACTACCGGATCAGAAAGAGGGTTACATGATTATGATTCATAGTTGTCCAAAATGTAAGCAAATTCATATAGGCGCATCAGAACTTTGTTTCGCGTGTATCAAACTAGAAGAGGTAGACTTTTCATCTGTATCAGATTACTTACATCATCACCCAAATGCTAATGCCGATGAGGTAGCGAAAGAAACAAACGTGGACATTCATCTTGTAATGAAATGGATAAAAGAGGGCCGGCTAATTTCACTTCATGAATTGACTTGTGAGCGTTGTGGGAAAAAAATCAAGAGTGGGCGGTTTTGTTCAGAATGTGGCGTAGATCTTCAGAAAAGTTTACATCAAATGAAACAAGGATTAGCAAAAAGGACAGGATATTTCACACACATCGATGGCAAAAAGTAATCGTTCATCATCCATTAGTAAAGATAGCACGCACATAAAACCTTGGTAGATTATATAGCCAAGGTTTTATGTGTGTGTTGTGATCATACACACATTAACTGGGTGCATGATCTTTTTGGTGGAGGGGAAGAGGATATGTACTCATGTGTACAAAACATATACTGAGGCACCATCGTGAAACTACTGCAATCACTTCTAGAGGTAACACAACGGCTATCGGAAACCATATATTGGTGTGCAATAAAACGGTAAACATAGAAAGTGCAACTGCTGGTGGATGAAAAATGCGTAAAAGTGACAATAGAATTAGAGTGATGATTGCTGCTATGACTGCGTAATAGGGACCGTGTCCAATTAAAAGGATGACTTCACCGATCCCCGCACCAACTGTGGAACCAATAATCACGGGAAAAGGTTGAGCAATTGAAGCTTCTGGTAAAAGCATGAGAATGGTGAGTGTAGCCCCAAAAGGAGGTGTTAACCAAATCCAATCTGTATTTCCTGATAACCACGCTAGAATACATAGGATGACGAGAAACCAAACGACTTGAACAATAGATGGCTGTTCATGGGATAACCAAGTAGAATAACTTTTTTTGTTACGAACATTCTGTCTTGATGTGTCCTGCATATCTACTCCCCCTTGAAAGCGTAGTTTTAGGGCTCTTACATACGTTTTTCAATACTATTATCCCATATTCGGTACAGATGCCGCCACCATTCACAAGTATTGTGGAATAGGGTGCTAGTATCTGTAAGCTAGCGGGAGGGATCATGGGGAATGATTCAGGGAGTGATGCAGTCATGTTTGCAACCACAGGTTGAACGGAACGACGAACTTATTGAGCCACTTCTCCGTATTGATGAAACAATTGCGCGGGCACAAACACAATTAATCCATGCTCAGCAAACAGACGGTGCATGGCACGAATGTTTTGAACTGGGAGTAATGCCGGATGCCCAAACATTAATAAGTCTGGTTTTACTTGGTGTAGAGGACGCAAAATGGAAAGGCAAGTTACTGCAAAGAATATGGTCGACACGTAGGGAAGATGGATCATGGGGAGCGTATCCTACAGCAACTGGTGATGTATCTACAACAGTAGAGTGTTATTATGCATTATCATTATGTGGTGAATGGGCACACCAAGATGAAAAAAAGCAGATGACTGAGAATTTTATTCTAAGCAATGGAGGTCTTGAACAATGTCGCAATTTAACTAAAGTATTTCTTGCCATTGGCGGCGAATGGTCTTGGGATGATCTTCCGATGGGAGGATTGTATCTTTTATTGTTTCATCCGAACATGCCTGTAACAATTTACGACATTGCTATGTTTACAAGAGTGCATGTGGCACCCATGGTTATCTTGTCAGTACGCAGATATCAAGTAGTACAGAATCCATCGCTTCTTAGTCATCTAACCATATCCAAAAAACATAAAAAGAAGAGGCAAGTATTTTTGCAGCGGATAAATCATTCGCGGTTTATGGGTGCGTTAATTAAGCGCTGTGAAGTATTTATGAATGCTCAAGTTGGCGTAGATGGAATGGTGATGGGTTATCATTCGTCTACTTGGTTATGGCTGTTTGCAAGGCTTGCACTTGGTGAGAAGCGTCATGATACTTTATTCACACAAACACTTCATTCGATGCGCAGACAATTATATGAAGACCCACAAACCCATTTTATCCATCAACAAACATGTGATAGCCACATTTGGAATACTGCACTCGCAGCAGAAGTATTGGAACAAGGAATGTTTTTTAAGGCCATAGAAAATCAACCAGTACTGAAGGCACGAGCATTTTTAGCTAAAACACAACACCAGATGTTTGGCGATTGGTTTCGCAATAACAAAATGCATCCAGGTGGATTCGGTTTTTCTGCAAATAATTCAATGCACCCTGATAACGATGATACTGTCGCGTGCCTAAGTGTTTTGGCTACTGCAGGTCCTCTTTATCAAGCTGAGTGGGAACGGGGAGTGGCATGGTTACTTGGGATGCAAAATCGGGATGGCGGGTGGTCAGCATTTGATCGCAATACTGGGAAACGTTGGCTTGAATATATGCCTGCCAACGATATGCAACGGGCGATCGCTGATCCATCGACGACCGATTTGACAAGTCGTGTAATTAAGTTATTGCTTTCGCATAAGGTGGTTGAACTAGATGACGAGCGGGTATTAAAAGCCATTCGGTGGTTACTACACCATCAAGAGCAAGATGGGTCTTTTTACGGTCGATGGGGAAGCACCTATTTATATGGTACTTGGTGCGCAATGCAAGCACTTCGTTTCGTTCCAACGGATCATAGCATGAAAGCGTTAATGAGAGCGGCGTATTTTTTACTATCTGTACAGCAACCTGACGGTGGATTTGGTGAGGATTGTGTTAGCGATGTCGTTGGTAGATATGTGGCTGCTGCTAGTCAAGCTTCTCAAACAGCATGGGGCATGGATGCGCTTTTGCAATTTTATAGTGTCATCCCTGAACAAGAGGTTTCTATACGTTCAGAAGTTTCAAAGGCAATTATACGCGCAACTACTTGGTTGATTGAGCATGCAGATGACGGGGTGTGGGAAGATTGTTTACCAAACGGTTCTGCCTTTCCGGGATCACTCTATATTAAGTATCATATTTACCCTAAGGTTTGGCCGTTATTGGCACTTATTCATTTTAAACAATCCTCATTAGGTAATGCTTAATGGACATTGTGTAGTCGTTGTGTTTAGATGAAATCGTAGTACGCTACAGTTTGATGAATAAAGGGGCATCTATCATGAAGAATGATTCAATCTCAGAGTTATTATTGGAAGTGAGAACAAAGCATCCACTTGTGCATAATATCACGAATCTTGTGGTGACAAATATTGTTGCTAATGCGCTATTGGCAATTGGTGCTTCTCCTGTTATGGCGTATGCCAACGAAGAAGTAGGTGATGTGGCCTTAGCTTCTGCTGCCGTTGCTCTCAATATGGGCACATTAGATTCTCGCATCGTCAATGCAATGGAAATTACTGCTCATGCAGCAAATGAAGGCCAAGTACCCGTTGTGTTTGATCCAGTAGGAGCTGGATTTACACCGTATCGCAATGAGGTGGCAACAAAGATGATTAATAAGTATGATCTTGCGGTCATTCGGGGCAATACGGCCGAGATTGGTTTTCTTGTAGGAGCAGGTGGAACAGTCAAAGGTGTGGATGCAATTGGCGTAGGAGATTCATTACTTTTGCGTATGGTGCAATACGCCCGCATACAGCATTGTGTCATTGTTGCCACCGGTGAGACAGACTATGTAACAGATGGTAGGAACTTGTGGTCTCTTCGAAATGGACATTCTTTATTAGCTACCATTACTGGTTCTGGATGTATGTTAACTGGTATCATTGGCGCTTTTGTCGGAGTTATTGAACGTGACGCATCATTACTGTCCATTGCGCACACATGTATCGCAGCTATTACGTGTTATAATGTAGCTGGAGAGATAGCTGCACAGACGGCGAGTGGACCTGGAACTTTCCAAGTAGCATTATTTGATGCTCTTTATCATCTTTCAGGGGATACCGTAAGCGATCTTGCAAAAGTTGAGCTTGTCATGTGAGTGGGATCATCGTTGTCGATGATTGCTCACGAATAGAACAGCGTCATTGTACAAAGTTTAGTATAATAAAAAAGGCGAGTAAGCCTAAGTTGTATAGGAGGATGTTACATATGAATGAGCGTACAGGTCTTGTTACTTTTAAGGGGAACCCGATTACTTTAGTCGGTAATCAAGTCAAAGTTTCTGATCAGGCTCCAAACTTTCAAGCGTTGCAAAATGATCTTTCAATTGCTACTTTAGATTCGTTCAAAGGTGTTCGCATTATTAGTGCAGTTCCATCTCTTGATACAGGGGTATGTGATGCACAAACGCATCGTTTCAATGAGGAAGCAACAAAAGCTCATGGATTTACTGTTATTACGATTAGCGTAGATCTTCCATTTGCTCAAAAGCGTTGGTGTGGAGCTGCCGGCTTAGACAATGTCATTACACTATCTGATCACCGCGATCTATCCTTTGGATATGCTTACGGTGTTGTGATGAAAGAACTTCGTCTACTGGCACGATCTGTTTTTGTCATCGATGCACAAGATAAAATTACTTATGTTGAGTATGTTCCAGAAGGAACAACGCATCCAAACTACGATGCTGCGATTGCAGCGGCAAAGGCACTCTTGTAATCAGACACAGTATGATAGAAAGCGAGCTACATGAGTTGTAGATCAAAAGATCTAACCTCATGTAGCTCGCTTTTATTTATACTTCACTTGGATGTGACTCTGCCATGGCGTGACCAAAGCCTTTTAAAAATCCAAATGCTGCGTTAAGTGTAAGCATGACATCAGGATCTCGCAGTAGTCGCCACATCTCCATCATACCCATAGAGTGAGGATGATCAAGAGCTGATTGTGCACTTTGTGATCCTTCTGTAAACCATGAGAGCAGATGTTGCAAAGAAGCAGAATCCACTGCACCAACACCACTTACAGTTGTTAATACATTTTTTATGAGTTGTGTGTTTTGAGGTTTTAGCACCTGTTCAACAAGCACTTTGCTGATGTTGTCAGTAGCATTTAGTAAACCCGAAGTGATTGCTAAAACCCCACTTTGATGCATGGCTTCGATCACTGTTAACCACTCAACCACTGCTTCTTTGTGTGCTGCTAGTTCAGCCACAAGCTCATCTATGTGGTCTGCTTGAATATCGTATTCACTAAGTTTTTGCGTTATACATGCGGTGCTTGCTTTTGCCACGGTTGATCATCTCCCCGTATACCAGCTGTAGTGAGTGGAACATAATCTTTTCTTTTCCACTTCTTTGAAACTTCCACACCAGATCGTGAAATTGACGTAGTATGACGCCAATTGTGTTTTGGAATGGGATCTTGTCCGCTTTGCTCAAGAACTTCCATACGCACAGACATCTCTTTATAAGCAGGCGTATGGGTAGCTAGATCATGATAGCTACTCGTTAGATAATTGACTGCTTCTGCATCCGCACGAGTATTCATTGGGACATATAGTTCTTTTGCATGCACTCTGTCAGTGATAGCTACACGTATTTCGATCCGACCATAGGGAGAAATTAGCCTGACTAGCGCACCATCTTGTAAGTCTCTTTCTTTAGCCAATTCATGTGAGACTTCAACAAATGTGGAAGGCACCTTATGAACAATACCATCCACATGATAAGTCATATTGCCTTCATGAAAATGTTCGAGTAATCGCCCGTTGTTTAGATGTAAATCATATTGTTCCTCAACTTCAACTGGTGGAGTAAATTCTACTGGGTATAAACGAGCTTTCCCATCGTCAAAAGGGAACATTTCTGTGTATAATATTTTTGTATCAGTCCCATCTTCTGCAACAGGCCACTGTAAACTTTTGTACCCCTCAAGTCGATCATATGTGACACCTGCAAATAGGGGAGTGAGTTTTGCAGCCTCCTCCATGATTTCGGACGGGTGTTCATACGTCCAATTGGCACCAAGATGATTGGCGATTGACATGATGATCTTCCAATCCGGGCGGGACTCATAAAGCGGATCTAGTGCTTGGTATAGACGTTGAAATCTGCGTTCCGTATTGGTAAATGTACCTTCTTTTTCAAGACTTGGACTAGCTGGCAAGATGACATCTGCAAATTGTGCCGTCTTACTGAAAAACACGTCTTGTACGACGAAAAACTCAAGTTTCTCAAAAGCTGCATGTACATGATTGGCATTAGAATCAACAAACGCCATTTCTTCACCAAATAGATACATCGCTTTCACTTTGCCTTCGTGGATGCCATCTACCATTTGATGATTGTCATAACCTGGTATTTTCGACAATTTTGTTCCCCAAGCTTTTTCAAACTTTTCTCGAACTTCATCATCTTGTACTTCTTGATAGCCAGGGAACCAAGCAGGCATGGTACCAAAGTCAGCTGCACCTTGAACATTATTGTGTCCACGGAGTGGATATGCGCCAGTACCTGGTCGTCCATAGTTACCTGTGATGAGCAGTAGATTTGAGATCGCAGTGCTCGTATCACTACCACCGCAGTGTTGAGTGACACCCATGGCCCATAGCACGCATAATCCTTTAGCTGCATGAATCATTTCAGCTGTCTGAATTAATTGTGCTCGTGGGATGCCTGTAGTCTTTTCTGCATATTCAAGTGTGAACGATTCTAAACTTGCAACGTACTCATCATATCCATTGACTCGTTGTTCAAGAAATGCTTGTGCAGAATAGCCTTGATCGATGATGTACTTTGTGATGGCGGAGAGCCAAATTAAATCGGTACTCGGAGTTGGGTGAAGATGCAAATCAGCTCGTCTGGCCATTTCATTTTTACGCAGATCGGCCACAATTAATTTTTGACCAAAATGCTTATGCGCTCGTTTAATTCTTGTGGCAAGTACAGGGTGTGATTCTGCAGGATTGGCCCCTACAATGAGGATTAAATCTGCGAGCTGTAGATCGTGCATCGAACCAGAGTCCCCACCGTAACCCACCGTGCGAAATAGACCAGTCGTAGCAGGAGACTGGCAGTAGCGAGAACAATTATCCACATTATTCGTTCCAAATACAGATCGAGCCAGTTTTTGCATGAGATAGTTTTCCTCATTGGTACATTTGGATGATGCAATAAAAGCAAGAGAGTCAGAGCCATGCTCATGTTTAATCGCTGTCATTTTACTGGCAATTAAATCAAGCGCCTCATCCCAACTGGCTTCATAAAAAGTGTCGTCTCGACGAATTAAAGGTTTTTTTAATCGATCAGGACTATTTACAAATTGCCATCCGAATTTCCCTTTTACACATGTGGAAATACCATTTACAGGAGCTTCTGTTGTAGGCTCAATCTTTAAGATTTTTCGGTCCTTTGTCCAGATATCAAAACTGCAACCTACACCACAGTAAGTACAAACCGTTTTTGTACGCTTTACTCGAGTTGCCCGCATGGAAGACTCCACGTTAGATACAGCAAAAATAGGACCATAACCTGGTTCGATGTCTTTTGTAAGTTCAATCATCGGTTCGAGTAATTCCGGTTGTATCCCTGTTAGATATCCTGCCTCACCTAACATGCTTTGCTCCATCAGGGCATTACAAGGGCAAACTGTCACGCAGTGTCCACATGAAACGCAGGAGGACATATCGATCGGAACATCTTCATCCCACACGACACGAGGGCGTTCACGTTCCCAGTCAATCGACAGTGTTTCAGTCACTTGAATATTTTGGCATGCTTCCACGCAACGTCCACAGAGGATACATTGGTTTGGATCATATCTGTAAAATGGGTTAGACATATCTTTAGCGTAGGGTTTTGCTTCAAAAGGGTATTTCTGATGTTCTACTTGCAAACTTTCAGTGGTATTGTGAACTACGCAGTTTCCATTGTTATTGTCGCACACTGTACAGTAGAGCTCATGATTGTGTAGGATGCGATCCATCGCTTCAATGCGCGCGAGGTGTGCTTTTTCTTGCATTACGAACACGGACATATTGGGCAGAACAAAAGTAGTACATGCGCGCACGAGTTCACCATTCACTTCCACAATACAGGTGTCGCATGTTTGAATGGGACCAAGGGTCGGATGATAACAAACATGCGGAATGTCTACATCATGCTCTAATGCGACGTCTAAGATAGTTTGATGATCCATGGCGTGATAGGAGTGTTGATCGAGTGTGATCTGTATACGTTCGTTCACGGTCATCCAATGCGGACCCCCTAATTCTCATCAAAAGTGCGGTATAGTGAAGCGTTACATGTCACCTTAGCGTGCGCGATTTACCTATATTTCAAACCATGTAGTTGCAAAATGTTGTAACGGATGCGTCTAATGAAGATAGAATATAGTCCTACGAGTGAATGTCATCCTATACTATTGTTTGCAAAATGTTTTCTGTTAGTGGTAGATTTACGGCAATAGACGAGTGTAAGGGAATGGTCAGATGGAAGACTATACAGTAAAGTCAGTAGAAAAGGCATGCGTATTGTTAGATATCGTGAGTATGTACCCAGATGGCATCGGGATAACAGAACTTGCCGAGCAGGTAGAGATGTATAAAAGCACGGTTCATCGTTTATTAGGTACACTGATGAAAAGGAACTATATTCAACAAGATGTAAATACTGGAAAGTACAAACTAGGATATCAATTGCTTGATCTTGGGATGAAGATGCTGTCTTCATTAGATTTACGTAAAGAAGCGGCTCCAATCTTACAATCTCTGGCGCAGCGAACCACGGAAGCTGTACATCTCGGTATTTTAGATCAAAATGAAGTTGTATATATTGACAAAGTAGAGAGTAATCAAACAGTGAGAATGCATTCTCGTATTGGAAAACGCGTTCCTGTGCATGCGCTTGGACTTGGAAAAGCGATATTAGCTGCACTTCCAGATCGTGTTGTACAGGAATTGATTGCAACACACGGACTTTCTGCCGTTACGCCTAAAACGATCATTGATGCAGAACAACTGCTTTCTTCCTTGCAGAATACTCGAGAACAGGGGTATGCCTTTGATATTGAGGAAAATGAGTTGGGGATATGTTGCGTAGCGAGTGCTATTTACGATAACAATCATCATGTAGTCGCTGCCTGTAGCGTTTCTGGTCCGACATTGCGCATGAACACGGATCGGTTAACAGAACTTGCCCCGCTTGTACGACAAGCAGCAGAGGAAATCTCTATCAGACTTGGTTATTCACCTGTATAGATCGTAGTAACGAATAAAAAACTAACCACCCGAAATTTAATGTTGGGTGGTTAGTTTATAAGGAGTTAGTTTAGGAGTGATTAATTCCCTAACATTTGCCGTGCTCCAATGTATTTAGGACCCCAGTATGAATTGGCGATATTATCAATACTCACTCCATAATCTTGAGCGTCAACCATGAGATCATTTCCAATGTAAATCCCTACATGGGTAGCTCCTGCTGCATATGTGCTGAAAAACACAAGATCACCTGGTGTTAGTTGATTTTCTGGTATGGATAGTCCTTCTGCAAATTGTTGCTCAGATGTTCGAAGGATATCTACGCCAAAATGCGCAAAGACAAACTGCGTAAACCCCGAACAATCAAAACCAGATGGACTGGTACCACCCCATACATAGGGTGTGCCCATAAAAGATTCTGCATACTGTAAGAGGCTTTGTACGTTTACAGTAGGTAGCGTTTTTTCAGTTTGCTGTATATACGATGAACTTTGTACAAGTGATTGCGCTTGTTGTGTCTCTTGTTCAATCTGCTGAATTTGAGATTGTGTCAATTCAATTTGGCTTTCAAGTAAACCATGCTTAGTGGATGCATTCTGGATGTTTTGATTTAATTGCGCCAACATTTGATTTTTTTGATCTTCTACAAGTACATCCGCTTGTTTCATAGCCTCGTATTCTGTGTGTTTTTGAACCAGTAAAGAATAGTTATACTGTTGAGCCTCTTTTTTTAAGACAAGTTGTTGTTGTAATGAAGTGACTTCTGAGACGAGATGCTGGTCTGTTTTTGCGATGGTAATTAACATATATAGGCGACTGAGAAAATCTTCCCAGTTAGAAGATTCAAGGAGGACGTTTAGATAGGAAACGCGACCATTTTCATACATCACGCGAATTTGTGCACGTAAACTGTCTTTATATAAGTGAAGCTGCTTCCTATCAACAGCAATGCTATGATTCATCTGAGTGATTTTTTGTTCCGTCGCTTGCATCTGATGTAAGTTGTGAGACATAGCACTTTTTAAATTTGTCAAGGACTGTTGATAATGAGCAATCTCTGCTTTTACAGTCACCGTTTGCGTTTTAGCAAATGTCATCGAGTTATTGGTCTGCTTAACCTCTGCTTGGAGCTGCGCCATGGTTTGTTGTTCTTGTGAAAGTGACTCTGCATATGTATGTTCGAGCGGTGCACCCAGCAAGAGTACAGAAGTAACCACACCAACGATCCATCTTACGTTTCGCTTTCGATTGTGCTTCAAATGACATAACCCCTTGTTATCAACTTCTTGCATTCCTTGTACTCTATTTCGACACAAGTTTTAAAAATCCTGCAAGAAGTGACTCAAAAGGATGTGCTTTGACATCATCCTAGCAACTCACCACGCGCCACTGTGTGCACGGCACCGCCAATTTCAATCTGATAGTGCTGATCGACTCGTGAACCGCGTACATAGAGTAATGATGGACGACCGATCTGGTATCCTTGTTCGACACGTAATGTAAACGCTTGGTATTGGTGTGCCTGAGAGAGTGGGCTATCTTTGACGCCATGATGCAATAAAAATGCACATAAACAACCGTTAGCACTTCCTGTTGCGGGATCTTCAGATATGCCAAGTTCAGGAACAAATACGCGAACGTGAAGGTCATTTTCGTTATGTATTGGATCCGGAGCAAAGACAAGTACATTGGCTTCTGGACCAACGATGGTGCTTAGTGTCTGCCATATTGGCAGATGCAACCAAGCTTTTTGAACTGCCGTGCGGTTTTTTAAGGCGACAATGACAAAAGGAAGCCCCGTTGAAATCATTTGTACGGGATAGTCTGTGTCAAGTTCGTCCAGAGTGAGACCAAGGCACTGTGCAATCTCTGCGTGCGCGATGATAGGGCCAAATTGCGGTTGATTTTGCGTCATCGTTAATAAGTACGGATACTTCTCCCGATAGCTGATGTGAACAGGAATGATACCTGCTTTCATGTGGAGATGGACGGTTGACACGGTCTTTTGCAATAACAATTGTTGGATGATAAACGCAGTCCCTAAGGTAGGGTGTCCTGCAAAGGGTAGCTCTGCAGCTGGTGTGAATATGCGAATAGGGATGACTGCCTGTTCGGATGATCGTAAGGCGAACTCTGAGGCAGACTGCATGATAAAACTGGTTTCAGAAAAATGCATTTCGCGTGCGAGTGTCTGCATTTGTTCTGTGCTAAAGGTATGACCATTTAAAAAAACTGCTAATTGATTACCTGTGTAACGCTCGATTGAAAAAACATCTACAATATAAAAATCGGACATCGGTTTTCCTCCTGAGAGTTGAGCTAGTGTCGTGCTATAGCTATAGTATCGTGAAAGTTTAAGATTGTCAGGATCTTGACTTTTAGTTACGATCAACATGATAAAGGAAGGTGTTCTATTGAAAACGACTCTATGTTTGATGAGACACGGGGAGACGGATTGGAATGTAACACGGCGTTTTCAAGGTCGCACAGATGTTCCGCTTAATGACAGAGGGCGTGAACAGGCATTGCGAAGCGCTCTTTTTTTATCACAAGGACATTATGAACATGTTGTATCAAGTCCATTATTACGCGCAAAGGAAACAGCTGAGATTATTGCAAATGAGTTGCAGATGGGGACAGTGACAGTCATAGATGAGCTAGCAGAACGAGATGCAGGATCTGGTACAGGTCTTACACTTGAGGAATATAAAAATGCAGATGCACAATCGCTGCTTTCCGGTGTAGAATCTCATGATGATGTTCGCAATCGTGCGATGAAAGTTCTGTATGTTCTTTGCGAGCGGTTTGAGGGTAGAAGAATTATCGTAGTTTCGCATGGAGCGGTTATTAATGCCGTACTCGCAGAGCTATCAGGTGGCGAAGTTGGAACAGGAAAAACGATCTTGCAAAATGTATGTCTAAACACACTTCATTTTCATCACAATAGATGGGAGATCGAATCATACAATAGGATCGACCATTTGCGTAAGAAAAATGGGGACATGCTAGGTTCTCTGAGCGATGATCTAGATGTATTCTACATGCAATAGGGACTATGTATGTGAAGTGAAGTCATCGGGACAAACCGCTGTTGGTAGTATGTTTGCCCGATGCTCCACAATGAACAATAGGGCTTATTCTACAGATAGAACAATTTTTCCAATGTTTGAATTCGTCTCCATGTAGCGATGTGCTTCTGCCGCTTGTTCAAGTGGGAATACGTGATCTACTAGTGGTTTGAGTCTTCCATCTGCAAATCTCGTAAAGGCAAATTCCCAAAATTCCGATGTGAGTTGTTCTTTTTGTTCTTTTGAGCGAGACCTTAAGGCCGTGCCGATTACTTGCAGGCGACGACGTAAGAGTAGACCTAAGTCAAATGAATGTTGCATGGAACCGCCCATGGCTCCAATCACGATGAGTCTTCCGTCTACAGCAAGTGCTTGAAGGTTTTGTTCAAAATACGGAGCACCAATAAAATCAAAAATTAATTGTACTCCTTGTTGCTCAGTGAACTTCATGACAGGATCGAGGAACGGGCCTGCTTTATAGTCAATAGCTAAAGCCGCACCTAGTTTCATGCATGCTTCTCTTTTTTTTTCTGAACCAGCGGTTACAATGGGTATACTACCTAGTTCGCGAACTAACTGGATGGCTGCAGTACCAACACCGCTTGCACCAGCATGAATGAGGACAGTTGATCTAGGGACCAGTTGTCCGAGCCACACAAGATTAGAGTACGCAGTTAAAAATGCTTCAGGAATGGATGCGGCTTCTTCAAAACTGAGAGCATCTGGAATGCGTGCTAGCATTCCCTCGGGAACAACGACTTCTTGTGCGTAGCCTCCACCTGGCAATAGTGCACACACACGTTGTCCAAGACTAAACTGTGTGACATCAGGAGCCACTTCAGTGACGATGCCAGCCATTTCTAAACCGAGAATTTCAGATTCGCCCGCAGGTGGTGGATAGAGTCCTTGACGCTGCAGTAAATCAGCCCGATTCAAAGCAGTGGCTTTCACTTTTACTCGCACGTGCTTAGCTTGTAAGGTTGGAGCAGCAATCTCTGTCATTTGCAGTACATCGGGAGTTCCAGGCTTTGTTATCATTATCGCTTTCATCATATCGGCTCCTCGTCATGTAAAATGAGTTGTGCATTACATACATTATCGCGCAAAATAGAGCAAGGCAAATGAGTAGTGAAGAATTGAAGGAGTGATTGTGATGATGTATCACGTGATGGGAAAATTTGAAACGCACAGTAAGGCATTAGAATCTGCTGGAGAATTAGAAAGACAACTAAAAGGGCGCGTATCTGTCAGTACTACAACACCACATGAAGAGTGGAAGGGAACATGGTTAGAAAATTCATTTGGAGTTATCGGTGGCTTAGCTGCAGCAGTATCAGCTGTTGTCCCAGGTTTTGGCGTCTTATTTTTAGGCGGACCTATGGATGGCGCGATGCAAGGGCGTGTGCTCGCTGATTGGCTAGAGGCGCACCCAGACTCTGCAAAGAGTGAACAGTATCACCATTTTGTCATTGTTGCATGCTCAGCTGAGCAAGTTGATCTCGTGAAAACAGCTTTGAAAGATATGGGAGCAGAACATGTGCACGTGGTAAAGGAATAATTTTGAATTGTAAGGATTGACTCCTCACAGTAAACGACGTTCGTGTATAATGATTCACGGAGAGCTCGGTCCATCGCAAGGACTGAACGATGTACAGGAGGGCTATACGTGGGAACAGTAAAACGCTCCTTGATAATTGGAGCGGCCGTCATTGTATTGTTGTCTGGTGCAGTTGTTGCACTTGCTGACACAGGAACAGAAAAATCGGTCGTGACACCTAGTGAACAACCGATTACTGCAAATGAAAACACCAATGCGGTGTCAATAACAGCCCCTGCAGCGGTCTTGATTGATGCCAATACAGGGCAAGTGCTTTATGCTAAAAATGTATTGCAAAAGCATTATCCCGCATCGCTGACAAAGCTGATGACATCGGTCATTGCACTAGATCTTGTTAAACGGGGGCAGCTCACTTTACAATCCATCATTCCCGTGAGTCAGTCTGCGTACAAAGTGGCGCAAACACCAGGATTATCAGTAGCATATCTTAATCCTGCAGAACATATTACGTTAGCGCGAATGCTTCAGTATATGTTTATCGTCTCAGCTGACGATGCAGCTGTAGCAGTGGCTGATTCCATAGCAGGTTCTCAAAAGGAATTTGCTAAGTTGATGAATGAGAAGGCGCAAGCACTTGGGTTGACAGGCACTCACTATACTAACGCGTCAGGTTTACAAAATCGCGATATGTATACGAATGCCTGGGATGTTGCGATTCTATCTCGTTACTTGATAAAAAATGATCCAATTGTTTTAAAGTATGCTTCAGAACCGGGTATGTATATTCATCCGGGACAATATGGCCCGAATTATGATCAATTATTAGGGCAATTTAATGGTCTAGATGGTTTGAAAACAGGTTCGACAAACGAAGCTGGATATTGTTTCTCTGGGACTGCGATTCGGGGCAAAACGCGATTGATCAGTGTTGTCTTAGATACGAATTCTTTTTCTGATGTATTTCAGGATACGGCTAGTCTATTAGGATATGGTTTTTCACAGTTCTCATCCAAGCTATTTCAAAGTGCTGGACAACCATTGACAACACAATTACAAGTTGTTGACGCTGCTAATTCAGAATTGAGCGTTGCGCCAAAGAAAGACGTCTATGTTGATGTTCAAAAGGGCAGTAAGCAAACGATCTCGTACACTATGACGCCTGATGTTCTTTCTGCGCCTATTGTAGTAGGACAAAAAGTGGCAACAGAAAACATTGTGATCAACGATCATATTGTGCAACAGGTGCCGCTATACGCCCTTAAAAGTGATCCGAAAGCAGATTTAATTCAAAAGTTATGGCGCACTGTAGTAGCCTCTGCTCATCAAGGTGCAAGACATATTGTGAAGTGGGTTGGATCTAAAGTCCGCAAGTATGTGTAGACTACAAAGATGCATGGATTGGTTGTAGGAGGCGGGTTTGTGCCATGTCAAAGCAGTTTCTGCGCAATTTTGTGATTGGAGCGGCAACGGCTGCTTATCAGGTAGAGGGAGCAACGCGTGAAGATGGACGCCTTCCTTCTATTTGGGATGTATTCTCTCATACACCAGGGAAAACTTTTGAAGGCCATACCGGTGATAGAGCGTGTGACCAATACCACCTATTTCGTGATGACATTCGCCTAATGAAGGATCTTGGTCTAAGCAGTTATCGATTTTCTGTATCGTGGTCACGTATTTTTCCAACGGGTAAGGGAGCATTCAATCAAAAAGGGATGGATTATTATCGTCGCCTTGTCGATGAATTACTGGCACATGATATTCGTCCTCTTGTGACGTTGTATCACTGGGATTTACCACAGGCTCTAGAGGAACAGGGGGGCTGGCTAAACAGGGATACACTCTCGTATTTTGCGTCATATGCAGAGACCGTAGTACGTCAATTTGAAGGTGCGGCAACGCGGTTTATTACGATCAATGAGCCATCTGTGGCGGCTTATGAAGGATATTTAACAGGTCAACATGCACCAGGCCACTCTGATTTGACAGAAACGCTACATGTCGCACATCACTTTATGGCAGCACATGCTTATGCGGCAGAGGCAATTCGAGCATTAGCGATGCCAGTGGAGATAGGAGTTGCACTCAATTTATCTCCAGTCTACCCGGCATCGCCTTCAGAACTGGATATTGCAAAGGGCTACGATCGCATAAGTAATCAATTCTTTCTCGATGCAGCGTGCAAAGGGAAATACTCACCAGAAATACTGAGTCTATATGGCGAAATCATGGATTTATCCTTTATACGTGACGAGGATCTCTTGGTTATGTCGAAACAGTCACTTGATTTTCTTGGTGTGAACTATTACTTTCCAACGATTGTTCAGGAAGGGATGCATCCTTTATTGCCTGATGTGTTGCCACCGAGTGAACCGTTAACTGATATGGGATGGACAATCGATCCTCAGGGATTACGTGAGTTGTTAGTGCGGATCCATCAAGATTATCCTCAAATCCCCATCTATATAACAGAAAATGGAGCAGCATTTGCTGATGAAGTCGTTTCTAATCAAGTGAACGATCCCAAGCGCATTGCTTTTATTGAGGGACACCTACAAGCATGTATGGATGCAATGGAACAAGGAGTAGATGTCAGGGGATACTATGTGTGGTCACTGCTTGACAACTTTGAATGGGCGTATGGGTACAGTAAACGCTTTGGACTTGTGTATGTCGATTATGAATCGATGAGGAGAATACCAAAAGCAAGCGCGTATTGGTTGCGTGACTGGATGATGGCCCATACCCCAAAGGAGGTGTAACAAGTGTGGAATATCGCATAGAAAAGGACTCCATGGGTGAAATGAAGGTGCCAGTAGATGCGTTATATGGAGCATCTACTGCACGAGCTGTAGCCAACTTTCCGATAAGTGGTAAAACGTTGCCAAGATCTTTTATTCAAGCACTGGGTTGGATTAAGATAGCTGCTGCACAGACAAATGCAGATCTTGGATTATTGAGTGAAGAAGTTGCAACAGCGATTATAGATGCCGCGAAGCAGGTTTTGAATGGCGAACATGATCAACAATTTGTAGTGGATGTATTTCAAACTGGTTCAGGTACCAGTACTAACATGAACGCGAATGAAGTGATTGCACATATCGCCCGCTTAGCGAGCGATGAACAGATACACCCAAATGATCATGTCAATATGGGACAGTCGAGTAACGATGTGATACCTACAGCGACTCATTTGGCAGTGAAATATCAAATCGAACAACATGTTGTACCTGCATTGCAGCAATTAAAGACCGCGTTATCTGCTAAAGCAGTGTTATTTCATGACATCTTGAAGTCGGGGCGAACCCATCTTCAAGATGCCGTTCCCATTTCTGTTGGTCAAGAGTTTGCAGCGTATGCGTGGCAGGTAGAAGAATCTATTCGTCGCTGTACACGGGCTGCGAAAGAATTAGGTTCGCTTGCACTTGGTGGAACGGCAGTGGGAACAGGGGTCAATACACATCCTGATTTTGCACAACATGCAATCGCCCATATTGCAAAGCAAAGTGGCATGCAATTATCAGAATCTGGCAATCACGTCGCAGCACAGGCAAGTCCTGATAGTGTACTTGATGCATCGGGAGCATTTCGCCAGACTGCTACTGTGCTGATGAAAATTGCAAATGATATTCGTTGGATGGCTTCTGGTCCAAAAGCAGGCATTGGTGAACTTCACTTGCCGGCTGTGCAGCCAGGTAGTTCAATTATGCCAGGTAAGATCAATCCGGTCATTGCCGAGTCTTTGATCATGGTTTGTGTACAAGTGATTGGCAATGATGCGACGGTGGCTATTGCTGCGCAATCAAGCAATTTCGAATTGCACACGATGTGGCCGCTTTTGGCTGACCGAATGCTAGATTCTGCAGACATTCTTGCTCGTGCAGTGACTAATTTTTCTATGCGACTTGTAGATGGAATCACTGTTTCGAAGGAGCGTTGTGAAGAGTTACTATTGCATAATGCTTCGATAGCTACAGTTCTTGTACCAAGTCTTGGATATGATCGAGTAGCTGCTCTCGTTCATCATGCAAACGAGACGGGCGAACAAATCATGCATACCATTGATGGCCGCGATGATGTGTATCGAGTAGGCGACGAAATGATCCCGAAAAGTTGGTTAATTGGTCCGCACAAGTAAAAAGAGACCCATCGATTATAGTACTCATTAATCGGTGGGTCTCTATAGGTATCATGATCTTTGAGACGATTGTTGCACAAGGGTTTGAATGCACGTAGTTAAAAGTTCTTTTATGGTTTCATACCCTATGCCATGAGGATCGCGGTATGGATTATAAACGGTCATTTCAAGTCCGCGCAGCGTCTTTTTTGTGGCGATTGTTTGTAGTGCCATGTTTAGTTGTTCTTTTGTAATCCCTGGTGGATAAGCAATATCGACAGCTGGCATAGAGGTTAGGTCTAAGACGTCGACATCCAAGTGAATGTACAAGTTACCTTCTACTAGGTCATTTTCAATCCAATGTTGAATATTCTCAGGTTGACAATGGGTAATACCATATGAGCGCATAGACATGATTTCTGTCCAATTGGCACCTCGCCCTGACAATAAAGTAACTTGTTTTCCATCAAGAATCGCTGGATCACCTGCAGCTCCAACAACATGTGAGAGTGACATCCCTCCAAGATAATGTGAAACGGTAGTTTGCTGATTTTCGAAATCTGCGTGACTATCAAACCATAAAAGTTGTAAATCATGATACAAGTGGGTAAGTCCACGCATAGTACCAGATGCTAGGGTACATCCACCGCCTAATACTAGTAAAAAATCACACTGACGTGCTGCATGTTCAGTTTGTGTTTCAATGATAGCATAAGTTGACTCGAGTTCTGGAAAAGTTTTGGCATTTTTAGGGTAAGAAAGTGTGAGATCGCCAAAATCTTTTACAATTGCACCTGTTTCTCGAATCACTTCAAGTAGCCCTGCGTTTCGTAACGCCTGTGGTGTTTCATTCAATTGCTCTAATGGTTTTGATGCATCTGTAGGTAAGAGAACACTTAGCGGAACGCCAAGAATTCCGACGGTTAAGGACATGCAGTAAGCCCCCCAAAAAATTCAAGGCATCAATTTTATGTGATCATAAAAAAGAAATAGCAAGCTCTAGTTAGTATCTCCAATCATATGATGCATATGCTTTGATCATATGGACAGCTTATTCATAGACAATGAGTGTACTTCAAGGAGGAAGTTGGATGGCAGAAGTCACAGCACAAGAAATTTTTGCAGGTATGAAGGAAAATTTTGTGCAAGATGCAGCGAAAAATATAGAGGCTACAGTTGTGTATGTATTGCAAGGTGATGGAGGTGGCACATGGACACTGCGCGTACATAACAATGAATTATCTGTTGACGAAGGTCTTCAAGATGGAGCAAACGCGACAGTGACCATGGCTGCAAAAGAGTTTGTAAAAATAGCCTTGGGACAAGGAAATCCAGTATCTGCATTTATGACTGGGAAAATTAAAATTCAAGGGGATCCATTTTTGGTACAAAAATTTCTTTCTATGTTTAAAAAACCAAATAACATATGATTATTGTTGTTTGTGTGATGAGATAGTAGAAAGAGCGGGGAGTTTATCCCCCTCTCTTTCTGGTGCCAAACTGCATCAGTCTGGCGAACATGGACGAACGAGGTTGTTTCTCAATATGGGGGCACCAATAGGAAAGTTTTGATCAACCACACCACCGCCCTCGTCGGCCATTCGATCGATACCTTCTGTGATATCTTCATGCACTGGTTGCATAGATGTACTTTCTACTGCTTGTGATGAATCATCGCGATTTATCTCCATCGCGTTTGCTGCCCCCCTTCATAAATGTGGTATAATCTGAAGATGAAAAGCTTTGGGTACCTCTACCTCATAGCATGCGGATTGATCGCCGAGTTTATGTAGAGGAGCGGGTGCACCTCTTAGCATTATTTATAGTGGTAGCTAACCTGTCTTATATATGGAGTGAGGTTGAACGAAATGGCAAAACATAGTGATCCATTTGGCACGCGTTCGGTGCTTTCAGCCAATGGTAAGCAATACAATTATTATCGGTTAGATCGCTTAGAAGAACTAAATATAGCAAAGATTTCACGCCTTCCTATTTCTATAAAGATTTTACTTGAAAGTGTACTTAGGAAACTCGATGACTACATCATTACGCAAGAGCATGTGAAACAAATCGCAAATTGGAATGCGCAGGCTCCTGACCAATCACAAGAAATTCCCTTCATGCCAGCACGTATTTTGTTGCAAGATTTTACAGGTGTGCCAGTGGTGGTCGATCTTGCTGCTTTGCGTCAAGCGGTTCATCGTTTAGGCGGAGATCCTAAGAAAATCAATCCACTTGTTCCTGTAGATCTCGTCATTGATCACTCTGTACAAGTCGATAGTTTTGGTCAAGATAATTCTCTTTCAATCAACACTGATTATGAATATGCTCGCAATGAAGAACGCTATAAATTTTTACACTGGGCGACAAAGGCATTCGAAAATTTCCGCGCAGTACCTCCTTCGGTCGGGATCGTCCATCAAGTGAACCTCGAATACTTGGCCTCAGTTGTTCAGGTTTCGGAAAATGAGGATGGACTTGTCGCGTTTCCTGACTCGCTTGTTGGAACAGACTCACATACAACGATGATTAACGGACTTGGCGTACTAGGTTGGGGCGTTGGCGGTATCGAAGCTGAGGCAGGCATGCTTGGTCAACCGCTATATTTTGTGACGCCAAGAGTGGTCGGATTTAAATTAGTTGGTCGCTTACCGGAAGGATCAACAGCAACAGATCTAGCTCTTACTGTCACTAATATTTTGCGAAAAAAAGGTGTTGTGGGACAGTTCGTAGAGTTTTTTGGTCCTGGTCTGAGTGCTATGACGCTTGCTGATCGCGCTACAATTGCCAATATGTCTCCAGAATATGGTGCTACCATGGGATTCTTCCCAGTCGATGCAGAATCGCTTAATTATCTGCGGATGACTGGTCGGGATGAAGAACAGATTGCTCTAGTCGAAGCGTACACAAAAGCGCAAGGTATCTTTAGAACGGACGACATGCCAGATCCTGAGTTTTCAGACGTCGTCACGCTCGACCTCAATACAGTTGTACCTTCACTTGCAGGTCCTCGTCGTCCACAAGATAAAGTGGAACTCACGGCGATGAAGGAGCAATTTAACACGCATTTACGTGCACCCCTTAAACAGGGTGGATTTGGCTTAACAGAGGAACAAATTCAAAAGACAGTCAAGGTAACGCAAGCTAATAAAGAGTCATCTGAATTAAAAGCAGGCTCGATTGTGATTGCTGCCATTACTAGTTGTACTAATACCTCCAATCCATCTGTTATGTTAGCTGCTGGATTACTTGCAAAAAAAGCTGTCGAAAAAGGTTTGTCGCGTGCACCACATGTGAAGACGAGCCTTGGCCCTGGTTCTCGAGTGGTCACAAGCTATCTTGAAAAATCAGGTACCTTGCCATATCTCGAAAAACTCGGTTATGAGGTTGTAGGGTATGGGTGTACGACATGTATCGGAAATAGTGGACCGCTTATTCCAGAAGTGGAGACTGCTATTCGAGAACAGGAATTGACAGTCGCATCTGTATTGAGTGGAAATCGTAATTTCGAAGGAAGGATTCATCCATCTGTTAAAGCTAATTATCTAGCTTCACCACCGCTTGTCGTAGCTTATTCGATCGCAGGAACTGTGGACATTGATTTAGCAACAGAACCATTAGGGCATGATGCTTCAGGCCAGCCTGTCTTTTTGCGCGATATCTGGCCATCGTCCAAGGAAGTGGATCAAGCAATTGCTCAGTTTGTGACACCGGACATGTTTAAGGAAAAATATCGGGATGTCCTTCATTCAAGTGAACGTTGGAATGCATTGCCAACACCCGAAGGGGAATTATTTGAATGGGATAAGGATTCTACCTATATTCAAGAACCACCTTTCTTTGTTGGGCTTGATACAAAAGTATCGCCAATTGCACCCATACACGATGCGCGCGTATTGGCCTTATTGGGTGATTCAGTAACTACCGATCACATTTCACCTGCGGGTGCGATCAATCCTAAGAGCCCTGCTGGTCTGTTTTTGCAATCGCATCATGTCGATGTTCGCGACTTTAACTCATATGGCTCGCGACGAGGCGATCATGATGTGATGATGCGAGGAACTTTCGCAAATGTGCGTATTCGCAATGAAGTGGCACCTGGAACTGAAGGCGGTGTTTCCACTTATCTTCCAACTAATGAAGTCATGTCTATTTATGACACGGCCATGAGATACATGGAAGATGGAGATGCGATGGTTGTCATTGCAGGTAAAGAATATGGAACGGGAAGTTCTCGCGATTGGGCTGCAAAGGGGACGTTCTTACTTGGTGTGAAGGCTGTCATTGCAGAAAGCTTTGAGCGCATACACCGCAGTAACTTGGTCGGTATGGGCGTCTTACCATTGCAATTTGATGCAGGTGTGAGTTGGCGAGCGCTGGGACTCACTGGATATGAAAGGTACCATTTTGAGGGTATCGATGATACATTAAAACCACATCAGCGTGTAAAAGTTAAGGCTACAAAAGAGGATGGTTCGACGATATCCTTTGATGTAACGGTACGCATTGATAGTCCTATTGAGGTTGATTATTATCGCAACGGTGGGATATTGCAAATGGTACTGCGCAACTTAATGCAAGCGTAATGCTATCATGAGGTGTCACCAAAAAAGAGGGGGGATAATCCTCCTCTTTTTTGGTGTGTGCATCACATAGTACTTGCTCTCTTTTTCAACTGAGTCAGTCGTTGTGAAAAATAGTCACTCTCTACATAGGATACAGTGAAATAGGGATTATAAGGAATTCAGTGGGTTAAAATAATATGCAATTATTTAATTGCATGATGTCTTTACGGAACCTTTACAATTCCTTATTAAACACCACACGAGTTCTTGGTATGATCATTACGAATGATAGATTGCATCCCATTTTGCAGGAGGAACCCATTGTGCGAACGCGTGCAGACATCCTAGAGACTCTTGAAGAATCAAAAATTCAGTCTTTCCACTGGAGAACTATGTTTACGTCTGGGATGGGATTTTTTACAGATGCTTATGACTTATTTATTATCGGTGTTGTAACGACGATTCTTGCTCCGATTTGGCATTTAGGCAAAGCGGAGATCGGTATTTTAAATGCTACTTCTTTAATTGCAGCAGCTATTGGTGCTATATTATTCGGTAAATTAGCTGATCGTTTTGGACGTAAATCAGTGTATGGGATCGAAGTCATTATTTTAACTATAGGTGCTTTATTATCTGCCACATCGCAAAATTTTGATCAACTGTTATTCTGGCGCTTTATTATTGGTCTTGGCATTGGTGGGGATTATCCTACAAGCGCTATCATTATGAGCGAATATGCTAATCGCAAAAATCGCGGACGCTTAGTGACGAGCGTTTTTGCTATGCAAGGGTTTGGTTTGCTTGTAGGACCACTGGTTGCGTCAGGTTTACTCGTGAGTGGCATCTCACATGATATGATTTGGAGGATCATGCTTGCACTAGGAGCTGTTCCTGCAGCAGCAGTCATCTACTTGCGTCGAACAATTTCTGAAACGCCAAGATATCTGTTGGAAGTAAAAAAAGATAAGGCAGAAGCTGCAAAAGTAGTGTCTACGTTAACGCAGCATGATGTTTCTTCTGATGATCAAACCCATAGTGATGGGTGGACAAAACGACAGTTTTGGGTTCGCGTGATAGGAACGGCTGGTTCGTGGTTCTTTCTGGATATCGCTTTTTATGGGAACAGCGTCTCATCCACGTTGATTATGAAGTCTCTTGCTCCTCATGCCTCACTTTTACACACGACTCTTGTATCTACGTTAATTTTCTTAGTGTTTGCGGTTCCTGGGTATTGGGTAACTGCATTTACTATCGATCATATCGGTAGGAAAACAATTCAAATGTTAGGATTTATGATGATGGCACTGTCGTTCGCGGGTTTATATTTTATCCCCAATATTACGATGATGACGATTCCGTTTCTCTTGATTTATGGTCTTAGTTATTTCTTTACTGAATTCGGACCAAATACAACTACATTTGTCATTCCTGCGGAAGTTTTTCCTACTCGTTGGCGTGCATTTGGCGATGGGCTATCGGCCGGAGCTGGGAAAATGGGTGCATTTCTTGGCGTACTATTTGTCCCCATACTACTTAGTCGATTATCATTAACCGGTACAGAGGGCGTTATGGCCGTCGCTTGCATACTAGGAATGGGTACGACATTACTTGTTCCAGAGTTAAAACATAAGTCCTTATCAGCTACTTATCACGATACAGATCCAGGTTCTGACTCAAGTAATACGCAGTCCAAAGTGAAAAATCGCCATGCAGTAAGTTAGTATATAGACTTTCTATAGATAGGAAGCAGGATCCAATGGACACATATTACCTGTCCATTGGATCCTGCTTTTTTATGAGGTTTTCGTTCCCTTCTGGTTGAGTGTATTGTCTTTAATTGAGTTGATGGTGATTGGGGCAGTCTGTCCTTTAGTGAAAGTAATCGTAATGTTATCTCCTGGTCTTACAAATGGTACGATATTTGGATTGAGTGATAGTGAAGCGCGATACGATGTTCCATTTAAAAGAAATAGCCAATACTCTTTGACGGGTGCTCCATTGGCTCCACTTGAAGACAATACATTGGCAATCCGTTGTACGGTGGCTGTTAATACTCCGTTGCTGGCTTGTGATGTTGAAGAAGTAGAACCGCCTGTAGCAAGGTAGTTTTGCCACGATGAAAGCGCATCGGCCATAGTGGGTGAAATAATGGGCTGCGTTGTATTGCGCGGATCAACGAGTGCAACTTCCTGGATGATACCCGATTGATTGACAACAGGTGCAATATAAGCATATTGACCTGAAATATTATAGAGTAGCGGGCGTCCAGCAGAAAGTGAACTATTTAAGGTGGAGCCATTAATTCGTTGCTCAGCAGCAAGGTCATTTTGCAACCCGGTAAATGGCGTATACGTGACCTTATTTGTTTGTGCATTGACGATGACAAGTCCTGATAGTGAATTGTCATCACTGTTAGGCGATGTCATAGGGATTTCCCAAGCCAGATCGCCATTGGATAATAGGACATTATAAGGCGTTGCGTGTACTGGTTCTGTCGTTAGTTGATGTGTAAAGGTGGAGGCGAATAATCCGGCACGATCCCATCCAAAACGCATCGCTTCATTTTGTGCAAAATTTGGACCTACAACTTGACTCACCCAAGCAGGTTGCTTTCCTATTGGATAAAACATAACATGCCCTGTTGTAGGATTGGTTAGAGCTGATCCGACAATGACTTTGGTTACTAATCCTGCAAGACCTGGTGCTGGTGAGTAAAGGGATGTTACCCAGTACCCTTGACCGTTTGGATTCAGTTCCCAATCCGATGTTCCTATGTAGTGGGTTGGGAAATTCTGATATAAAACGCGGCGCAAGTTATCACTAAATCCAGCCTGTGGTGTAATGGTATATGCTGTATTTTGTACAAGTACTGGTTTAGCACTTGGATTACTAGCCGATGTCCACACGTATCCAGGAGAGATGTGTTTGGTTAACCAGATCAGTCCATTGTTATAATCTAGTGGTGCAGCCCAAATTAATTGTCCTTGATAACGTACGAGTGATAATCCTTGGTTTGAGACATGGTATTGGGTACCAAGTCCCCCAATGCTATTAGAAAGCACGATCTCAGCGTTTGTGCGCTCAACAATAGGGACATCAGTTGCTGCAACGGGTGGAATGGAAGCTTTAATGTGTGCCTTCACAAGTGCTACTTGTGCGCCGTATGTTGATGCTGCGCTCACTTGTGATGCAGCACCACCGAGAGCACTACTAGCAATCATCGAGATGGCACCAATTGCAGAAAGGAGGGCGATCGGTCCAAGCCTTGCGAGGCTTTGGCGCCAACTTTCAATTGCATTAAGAATACTATTGGACTGATTGCCCACAGGACGTGGACCCCTTGGTTGTCTGCGACTGCGGTAAATAGCCCATCCAATAACAAAGATAATAATGGCACCGCCACTAAACAATGCAAATGCTAATAAAACAAGCGCAGCAATCAGAATGGGTTTTAGCCAGCGGTTGCGAGATAGGTGAGCAAATGATCGCACCGTTAATAATCGTAGCATCCAGGTTACAATAAAGAGTACGATAAGATACAAAGCAAAAAGAATATTGATCGTTGGAAAGAAACCACTAAAATATTCTCCGAGGCTAAGCGCAATGATGGCTATGACAACAAACGCATACGTTTTTTTCGAAATGCGCTGTATACCATAACCAAGCACAACTGCCAGTGCAATTCCAAGCGGAGCAAGCAAATATACGTACATTAGAATCACCTCTTTCTATAGTCATCGATTGTGGACGATGTGCTACATGTGATGGACACGTACAGATAGTGTACCATCCTTAATTTATGATTACCTATATTTCTTTCTCTTTTGTGTCATAGACCTACCTTTATTTGTTCTGTACAATGAAAAACATAATCAATACTTGAGCACTTAGCTTATGGATAGGATGTGCCTTCGTGAATCAATCGACTGCCGTTGTGAAACTTCATAATGTATCCGTTAGACGTCTTGATCAACTTCTACTCGATCGTATTGACCTAGCAACAAACTTAGGTGAGCATTGGGCACTATTAGGTGCAAACGGCGCTGGAAAGACAACTTTGCTACAGGTGATCATGGGAATGCTCTGGCCTACAGGCGGTGATGTAGATGTACTGGGGCACCGTCTAGGAGAGTACGATGTCCGGGAATTACGTAAGGAAATCGGATTTGTAAGCAATCGCATGGACGGCTATCTGGAACAAAGCGTACGTGCAGTGGACATCGTTGCTGCTGGAAAATACGCAACGAACGGTATGTATGCAACGATTACTCGGGAGGATGAAGTACGAGCACAAACCTTGTTACAAGGACTAGCAGCGGAGACGATTGCACTTCGAGCCTATGCTTTGTTATCACAAGGTGAACGCCAAAAGGTTTTGATTGCACGAGCGCTTATGGCAAATCCAAAGTTGCTGATCATTGATGAACCGTGTACTGGTCTTGATTTCCCATCTCGTGAACATGTATTAATGGCACTCGAAGATTTAGCACAAGCAACTACTTTACAATTACTCTACGTGACCCACTATCCAGATGAGATATTTCCTGCAATTACCCATGTGGCGATATTGAAACAAGGGAAGTTGCTTGCGGCTGGTGAAAAAAAAGCGGTGCTCACAGACGACATTCTATCTGATGCTTATGGATTACCAGTTCAACTGCATTGGCAAGATGAACGTCCGACAGTTCGTGTCAAACGAACAACGCCATAGAGGAGTTGCGTATACATGGTTCGATTATTTACTGGAAGAGCAGGTACAGGTAAGACAGAACGTATGGTGGAAGAAATTATTCGTTTGATTGACGAAGATCCACTGGGTCCACCAATTTATCTTATTGTTCCAGATCAGGTGACCTTTTATATGGAGCGAGAATTGACGCGACGTGTTGGGGGACAAGCGTTGGTTCGCGCGCAAGTAATGAATTTTCGCAGGTTTAGTTGGCGAGGATTACAATCCATTGGGAAATTGCCCATTCAACCTATCTCTAAAAATGGAAAATTTGCAATGGCCGCAGCCGTGTATGAGAAAGTGGCGAACCAATTGCAGGTATTAGGGCGAGATAACCCTTCACCATCATTTATAGAAAGAATTTTACTTACATTAGATGAGTTTCAATCTGCTAAGACTAGT
Source organism: Sulfoacidibacillus ferrooxidans (assembly GCF_022606465.1). Lineage (NCBI taxonomy): Bacteria > Bacillati > Bacillota > Bacilli > Caryophanales > Alicyclobacillaceae > Sulfoacidibacillus > Sulfoacidibacillus ferrooxidans. The sequence goes on along the minus strand of NZ_JALBUF010000003.1, from coordinate 102,803 downwards.
TCTTCACAACTTGTACAAATTGCCTTGCAGTGTTCGCCAGGCTCTCAGTTAGAAGCAAAGCTACAGGACATTTCATTACTTTTAGAGGTATACGAACAATCTTTACAAGGTCGCTTTATTGATCCACTTCATTTGATTCCCTTATTTGCGAATAATATAGAAAAATATACTTCACTTTCTTTAGCCCATGTGTATGTTGATGGTTTCTTGGGATTTACTGCACAAGAATTCACTCTTCTTGGCGAACTCTTTGCACATATAGAGCACATGAATATCGCTATGACCATTCCATTTGAGCGTGCAAAAACGTTACAGGATAATGGATTTTCTATGTTCTCGTCGTTTGATACTCCTTTTATTCAAGCTGATGATACCTTGTTACGTTTGCGACAATTAGCTATACAAAAACAAGTCGACATGGAGATCCTAGGTGACTTTACTGAGAGAAATTGGAGATTTACTTCTAGTAAGCGTTTGGCACATCTTGAGCGATTTCTTTTTGCGAGTCTAGAACCTGGTGAACAACCATTTCATAGTGTAGAAGATGTAAGAGATTTAATGATTGCTACTGCATCTACACAAAAAGCAGAAGTTGTAGGAACAGTGAGAGAGTTATTGCGGATTCATCGCGAAGAAGCAGTGCCATGGCATGATTTTACACTTATTGTAACAGACATGGATCGGTATCGACCTTTGTTGCGTGATGTATTGCAACAGGCAAGAGTTCCTTTTTTTATGGATGAGTTGCAATTATTGCGGTACCATCCGCTTGCGCGTTTTATCCAAAGTGCGCTTGAGATGATTGAAAATCATTTAGATAGTCATACTCTCATTCAGTGGCTAAAGACAGATTTAGTTCCATTGCCAAGGAATACGGTTGACCTTTTGGAAAATTTTGTATTGTCACATGGTATTGAGGGTGATGCGTGGTGGGATTCGTTTTCGATCTCGCAAAGAACGAAAAACGTTGAGCGAGTCGAGGCTGTACGTGCACAAGTAGCTACTTGGCTACTCCCTTTATATCAAGCTTTGCATCATCCTGCACGAACAATGCGCTCTATGGTGAAGGCGCTCTGGACTCTCATTGAAACACTGCATATACCAGAACAAATTTCTGTTTGGATTACACGTGAAATCGAGGATTCTCATCCTTTAGTTGCGCAAGAGCATGAACGAGCGATGAATGCAGTCATTGCCATTTGCGATGATCTCGTGGCGGCGTTTGATGAACGCTCATCTTCGATAACTCAGTTTACTGCTCTTTTTCGCCAGGCGTTTGCCTCTACGAGTGTCGGAGCGATTCCGTTATTACTTGATCAGGTGATGATTACTGATGTATCGCGCGTACGTGCATATGAGGTGCAAGTTGCATTTGTCTTGGGGTGTAACGATGGACTTTTACCACGTAAAATCAGCCAAGATGAGATCATAACAGATGAGGAACGAGATTTGTTAATCACGCAGGGACTCTATGTCAATCCTGATAGTGCAAAACAACAATTATACGAACGCTACCGCGTGTATATCGCTTTGACTCGTGCTAAGCAAAAATTATATATATCCTATGCACTTGGCGATGCCGATGGGCGCTCATTAACGCCTGCAGTGAGTATCAATCAACTTCGAACGCATTTTAACATAGGGCAAATCATTGAGAAAAAGTACTATGATTACCCACTCTTTAATGATCAGATCGATCAGGAACTATGTATTACAGAAGATATGACTGCACAGTATGTTGCCACTGTACTGCGCGATGTTAAAAAGGGAATGAAATTAACTCCGATGTGGCATGCAGTATATGAATTATATGCGTCTGGTACATGGTCGCAAGAGCTATTGCGTTCAAAATTGCGCGGTCTTGCCTATACCATCGATAGTGAACCACTCGCACAAGAGATTGCAAAAGAGTTGTTCCACAATGCTGAGGTAAGTTCTGTCTCCCGATTGGAGCGCTTTGCAGCATGTCCATTTGCTCACTTTGCGCAGTATGGACTCGCTTTAAAACAACGTGAAGAAATGGATGTCAATGTACTCTTGCGCGGTCAATTTATTCATGAAGTCTTGCATCAGTTTGTGCTCTATCTGCAAGAAAATAACATCGACTGGTCGATGCTTTCAAATGAAACAGCGCAAGAGATTGTGAACCAGATATTCACAGACGTACTGTCACTAGAGAAACAAGCCGTTTGGATGCAAAATGCACGTTTTCGTAACTATAGTGAACAGATTAGACAAGCCTTACAACGGGCGATTGCAACATTTACAGAACATGCTCATCGCAGTGAATTTCACGTGCAGTTAACGGAAGAAGCTTTCGAATTTGACCTTCCAGGTATTCAACACGTGCGCCTAAAAGGTCGCATTGACCGATTAGATACGGCCGATTTACAAGGACAGCCGTATTTTCGGATTATCGATTTTAAAAGTAGTGAACGAAGTGTGGAGTTGGATCAAGTTTACTATGGTCTTTCTTTGCAGTTGATCTTATATGCGCATGTTGTGGAGCAACAAAGTGCTGACTTACTTGGCATGCCACATCTATTTGCAGGTGTCTTTTACTATCCTGTACGCGACCCTGTCAAACTTGTCAATACACCGACAAGCGAAAAGGAGATTGAGCAGACGAAGCGTAAAGTGGTGCGGATGAAAGGTCTATTGTTACGAGAACCTAAGATCGCCGCATTACTTGATCGCAATCATGAGATGAAAGATGATTTATTCCCAACTCTACTAAAAAAAGATGGACAGTTTAGGGCCAATGTTCCAACAGTGAGTCGTGAAGAATGGTTGGCTTTAACAGACCATGTCAATCGAACTGCAGCTTTATTTATGTCACACATACGCGCTGGGGCGACTGACATTACACCATACCGTCACGGTAAAAAAACGGCTTGTAACTTATGTTCATTTCAAGGATTATGCCAATTTGAACACGGGGGTGGACTTGGGACTTATCGAGAACTTGTCCCATTAAAAACTCAAGCTGTATTGGAGCAACTGACATGGGATGGGGAGGTGCTATAGGGTGAGTGCTCGCCAATTTTCTGATCGACAAGAAGAAGCGATTACTACACGAGGGTCTTCAGTTCTCGTTTCAGCAGGGGCAGGCTCTGGTAAAACGTCTGTTTTAGTGGAACGGGTGCAGCGCTTAGTGATAGATGAGGGAGTGGATATCGATAGAATATTGATCGTAACGTTTACAGAAGCTGCTGCCAATGAAATGAAAGAACGGATTGCAAAAGGATTGCGTGCAGTGTTAGAGGAGCGTCCACATGATCGTGCGATTATACGCCAACTTCATTTGTTAGATCGGGCCCACATATCTACATTGCACAGTTTTTGTTTAGATGTGATGCGGTCAGCGACATTACAACTGCCTATTGATCCAACTTTTAGGATTGCAGATCAGCAAGAAACAACGATGTTACAGTTTACTGTATTAGAGAATCTATTTGCGACATGGTTTGAGGATCCAAGCAATGCCTTTACTGATTTTGCAAGGCATTATGGAGACATGTTTGGCGACGAGCAATTGCGAGAAATTATTTTGCGACTTTATTCATTTGCACGCAGTCAACCTAAACCACAACAGTGGCTTGATCAAGCCGTTGAAAAGCTTCAAGAAAGTGCCAAACTCCCTATGCGCGACTCCCGTTATGGACATGTCTTTTTTTCTTGGTGCAGGGAGCATATTCAGAATGCACAAGATTGGATTTTGCAGGCGTCTTACTTATGTGCTGATGATTCACTAGCGCCCTATCGCGCAGCATTACAAAGTGATATGGCTATGTTGGAAGAGGCGTATCTTGCTGCAAAAAATCTTCAATTTACTGAGTTGCAAACAATTGTACAACGCCCTTTTGTAAAGCTTGGACGAGTGCAAGATGCTGATCCAGATGTAAAAAAAATTGTGCAAAAACTGCGTGATCACATGAAAAAAGCAGTAGGGAAACTAAATGGGACACTACTTGCACGGACGGAGTCTGTGTTGCAAGAGGAAATCGCACAAACAGTGCCATTTGTCCAGACACTGGTTGATTTTTTGTGGCAATTTCATGATGCGTATAAAGAAGCAAAGCAAACAAGAACTTGTGTTGACTTTGCGGATCTTGAACATTATGCCTATCAACTACTGACAACAGATCAAGGTGAACCATCAAAGATCGCACTTCAACTCGCAGATCAATATGAACAAGTTCTGGTAGATGAATATCAGGATACGAGTCCAATACAAGATGCGATATTAGCCCAAATTGCACAAAAAGAACGCCCTAACCTCTTTTATGTTGGAGATGTAAAGCAGAGTATATATGGATTTCGGATGGCAGAACCTGCTTTATTTTTAGCTAAATACGATCAATTTAGACACTCTCAAGAAGGGGTACGCATCGATTTGCAAGATAATTATCGTAGTCGCAGTGAGATTGTCGACGCAGTTAATTATCTATTTGGGCAAATTTTTTCTCCGATATTAGGAGGCATATCCTATGACGATGCGGCTCGCATGAATGCAGCTGCAAACTATCCGCCAAGACCGCAGGAACATGGCCTAGCTGGAGTCGATGTACATATCATTGATTACGCTAGTTCAGCTAATAAACGTGCGTTACAAGATGAGGAAGATGAAGAGGATCAAGCAGACTCAGCGGTTGACATGGGTGATGAAGAGGATGTACTTTGGCAAACTGCGATCGACATGGAGGCGCACGTTGCCGGGCAGGAGATTTTGCGTCTTTATCAAAGTGAGGCGCAAGTCTATGATGCTGATGAGAAAATATATCGGGCCATACAATGGCGTGACATTGTCATCTTATTGCGTTCAAAAGCAGGAAGAATCGACTATATCTTGCAGGTGTTTCGATCACTAGGTATACCTTGCTACGGTGAATCAGATAGTGGGTATTACACCAGTCTTGAAATGCGCTTTATGCTTGCTCTTTTGCAAATTGTTGATAATCCACGACAGGACATTCCATTGGCAACCGTTTTGCGTTCTCCAATTGGAGCTTTTTCAACTACTGATTTGGCCAATATAAGGCTCTGTTTGCAAAAGGGGGATCTTTTTAGTGCTGTAGTTGCATGTAGCAAAGGAAACAATGATTTATCTCAACGAACTCGTACCTTTCTTTCTATAGTAGATCGCATGCGTACATTTGCTCGTATGCATAGTGTTGCAGACACTGTTTTGTTTTTGCAGCAGGATTCTGGTCTTCGTGATTTTGTGATGGGATTGCGCGATGGTGCCGTTCGATTAGCAAATTTAGAACAATTTGTGAAGCAAGCTCAGGCCTTTGATCAATTAGAATATGAGGGCTTTTCTGGTTTTGTACTTTATATTATGAAGCATTTTACTCGTTCCGGGGATGCTGGAGCAGCCGGTGGGGTAGCTGAGCATGAAGATGTTGTGCGAATCATGACGATTCATAAAAGCAAAGGATTAGAATTTCCAGTTGTATTTATACTCAATATGGAAAAGACATTTCGATTAAGTGATAACAAACTCCCTATTCGCTTTCATAAGGATATGGGTTTTGGACCTGATTTTGTTGACTTAGAACGCAAGGAGAAGTGGAAGACACTTGCGTCTGTAGCAGTCGATGCGCTGACATTGCGGCAAAACTTAGCAGAGGAAGCGAGAGTGCTATATGTTGCAGCTACGCGCGCAAAAGAAAAACTTATTTTAGTTGGCGCGTTGCGCAATTTGGGGACGACTTTTGACAAGTGGCGTACTACTTCATTATATGAATCTAATCGACAGGGTCCATTGCGGGATTCTGTGTTACTTGGCGCCAAGCAGTATTTGGATTGGATTGGACCTGCTATTTACAGAACAACAGCGGAAGGTTCTTCATTATTTCACGTTACACTTTGGGGTGATTCATTTGATCGTCCTGTGATGCTTACACATAAAGAACGCGAGAAAGACATGGATTGGAATGCCATTGCACGTTTAGAAACACATGCGTTCACCGTGGATTCTGCATTCCTACAAGAGTCCATGGATTGGCGCGAACAAATACAAGAACAACTGAGTTTTACGGATGAACAAAGAGTGCCTGTTGCTGCAAAGATGAGTGTCACAGAGTGGAAAAATAATTGGATGGATCAATCAGAGGCTGAGAATGGAGATACACCTATACAGCACATGACGAAACGCATTCAATTTCTTCGCCCCACATTTTTAACGCAAGAGGGTGACCTGACTGCGACAGAAAAAGGGAGCTTATTTCACTTAGTGATGCAGTATATAGAATTGAAAAATGAGTTAGTCACGGCGCAAGAAGTCATGCGTCAGGTTGGTCAATTGATCAATTCTGGTTTTCTACCTTCATACGCGTTGAAGCATGTTGATGCAGAATCTATTGCTACTTATTTTCAGTCATCTGTCGGACAGTTAATGATCACTCATTCTGTGCGCGTGTTACGCGAAGTTCCATTTACTTTGTCTGTTCCAAGTGACAAACTAATAGCACAGTCTGTGGAACAAAGTGATATCGTGGCTCAGGATGTTATTATTCAAGGAACTGTCGATTGCTTGCTCGCTCTTGACGGAGGTATGATCTTAGTGGATTATAAAACGGATCACCTACTCACAAATGATGTTGACCTAGTAAAAAGATATGAATTGCAACTTTCATTATATAGAGAAGCCATGGAACGTGCGTTCAAACAACCCGTGACTCAAGCCTATCTTTATTTTGCAACAGGTAAAAAATTAGTACCTGTCTTAGATGCACTAAAAAGTTGGTAAACGGACCATGTCCGATAGGAGAGAAGCTAGTGACTGAGATAATGAAAAGTGATATGAGTGGCACAAAAAAATCCATTGAGTTGCGTATGCAAGAGAAAATCCTCATCCTCGATGGTGCGATGGGGACCATGATTCAACAAGAGAATTTAGATGCAGATGATTTTGGTAGCGAAGATTTAGAAGGGTGCAACGAAGTGCTAAACCTTGTTCGCCCTTTGATTATACAAGCGATTCACGAAGCGTATTTAGATGCTGGCGCAGATGTCATTGAAACCAATACGTTTGGTGCGACTCCTATTGTACTCGCAGAGTATGGCCTTGCAGACAAAACGCATGAGATTAATGTAGCAGCTGCACGTATTGCGCGAGCAGCTGTGGACAAGTATTCAACTGTAGAAAATCCGCGTTATGTGGCAGGCTCACTTGGACCTACAACAAAGACTTTGTCTGTAACGGGTGGGGCAACCTTTGACGAAATGATTGACAACTACTATCAACAAGTTTGCGGGCTATTAGATGGTGGTGTTGACGTGCTTTTACTTGAAACAGCGCAGGATATGCTCAATGTTAAAGCAGCTGGAATCGGGATATTTAAAGCATTTGATCAGATGGGAAAACGAGTACCTATTATGGTTTCAGGTACGATTGAACCGATGGGAACGACACTTGCTGGTCAAAATATTGAAGCATTTTATATCTCTTTGCAGCATTTAGAACCACTCTCTGTTGGGTTGAATTGCGCTACAGGTCCGGAATTTATGCGCGACCATTTGCGCACGCTCTCTAGTCTTGCTAAGTCTGCCATTAGTTGCTACCCTAATGCTGGATTACCAGATGAAGATGGTCATTATCATGAATCTCCAGCCAGTCTCGCCAAAAAGATGGAAGGCTTTGCACAACAAGGTTGGATTAATGTGGCTGGTGGATGTTGTGGTACGACGCCTGAACATATTCGCGCATTGGCTAAGACGCTACAGACATACACACCGCGGGTTGCATCTCCGCCACAGGTTTCTGCTATTTCTGGAATTGATCCAGTGTATGTTGAAGATAGCAACCGACCATTACTGGTTGGCGAACGAACAAATGTGATTGGGTCAAAAAAGTTTCGTAGATTGATTACCAATGAGCAATATGAAGAAGCATCTGAGATTGCTAGGGCACAGGTAAAGAGTGGGGCGCAAGTGATCGATGTGTGTGTCGCAGATCCTGACCGAGATGAAATACAAGATATGGAACGCTTCTTACAATTTGCTGTTAAAAAAGTAAAAGCTCCGTTTATGTTTGATTCAACCGATCCAAAGGTTTTAGAGCGAGCGCTTAGATATAGTCAAGGTAAGGCGATTATCAATTCAATTAATCTTGAGGATGGCGAAAAACGGTTTCTAGAAGTCGTTCCGCTTGTACGATTATTTGGGGCGGCTGTTGTCGTTGGTACGATTGATGAGAGCGGGATGGCTGTAACTCGTGATCGTAAAGTTGAAGTGGCGCGCCGATCAGCAGAACTACTGGTCAACAAGTATCACATGTCGCTAGAGGATTTGATCTTTGACCCATTGGTTTTCCCTGTAGCAACGGGTGATGCCAATTATCTAGGCTCAGCACAAGAAACGATCGAAGGAATTCGCTTAATTAAAGAGGCTTTACCAGAAGTGAAAACCATTCTTGGTGTGAGCAATATTTCTTTTGGATTACCTCCTGCAGGACGTGAAGTACTTAACGCGGTATTTTTGTACCATTGTACAAAAGCAGGACTTGATTATGCCATTGTGAATGCAGAGAAACTAGAACGATATGCTTCGATATCGGCCGAGGAACGCAAATTGGCTGAAGATCTTTTGTTTCTAACAAATGACGAGACTGTTGCGACATTTACTGCCTTTTATAGAGAAAAAAAGGTTGTAGAAAAAGTATCTATATCAAGTCTTTCCCTTGAAGAACGCATTGCTAGATATGTGGTTGAGGGGACAAAAGAAGGACTTGTACCGGATTTAGAGACAGGTCTTGCAACCTATCAACCGCTGGGATTAATCAATGGGCCTCTAATGGCTGGCATGGAAGAGGTTGGACGCCTTTTTAATGCTAATGAACTGATTGTCGCAGAAGTGCTGCAAAGCGCTGAAGTCATGAAGGCAGCTGTCGCCTTTTTAGAACCGCACATGGAGAAAACAGATACTGCTGTAAAAGGTAAAATTATTTTGGCAACCGTGAAAGGTGATGTCCACGATATCGGCAAAAATTTAGTGGACATCATATTAACAAATAATGGATATCGAATTATCAATTTAGGAATAAAGGTGCCACCTGAACGGTTAATTGCTGCGTATCAAGAGGAAAAACCAGATGCTATCGGACTTTCCGGATTATTGGTCAAATCTGCACAACAAATGATTTTGACGGCGCAAGATTTGAAGAATGCAGGCATTGAAGTCCCGCTGCTTGTTGGAGGCGCAGCGCTGACTAAAAAATTTGCCAATACACGTATCGCACCCGAATACGACGGACTAGTCTTATACGCTAGAGATGCAATGGAAGGATTAGATTTAGCCAATCGTCTCACTGATCCTACAGCGCGCGAGCGTTTAGTGGAGGAGTTGCGTACACAGATGCATTCGGACGTGATGCCATCCACGAATAAACCCCAGGTAGTCAGTGATACGTCCACGCGTGCGGTAATTATTGAAGAGGCAGCTGTATTTATGCCACCAGATTATTCTCGTCATGTATTGCGGGATTATCCTTTGCCGTTTATTGCACCGTATCTCAATTGGCAAATGTTACTCGGTAGACATCTAGGACTACGCGGTAATGTTGAAAAAGAGTTGGCGAATGGCAATGAAAAGGCGCTTTCTCTTAAACAACTAATGGATGACTTATTGAACGAAGCCATTTCTGAAAAAAGTATCAAAGCTAATGCAATCTATCAATTTTTCCCTGCCAAATCGGAAGGCAATCGTATATATATTTATGATTCGAATGATCACTCACGTATCATAGAAACATTTGATTTTCCTCGCCAAACAGGTGATGCACAACTTTGTCTAGCTGACTTTGTCAGGCCTGTAACGAGCGAAGAAATGGATTATGTAGCGTTTTTTGTAGTGACGACAGGTGCTGGTATTCGCGTTCAGTCAGAGAATTTAAAAGATCGTGGAGATTATTTGCGCTCGCATGCAGTCCAAGCTTTGGCGCTTGAGTTAGCGGAGTCTTTTGCAGAACGGTTACATCATATCTTACGCGATAGTTGGGGCTTCCCCGATGCGGCAGAATTGACGATGAGAGAGCGTTTTATTGCACGTTATCAAGGGATTCGCGTATCATTTGGTTATCCTGCTTGTCCTAATTTAGAGGATCAGGAAAAGCTATTTGCATTGCTTCACCCCGAGGAAATTGGCGTGGAATTAACTGAAGGATATATGATGGATCCAGAAGCGACAGTTTCAGCCATGGTATTTAGTCATCCCAAAGCACGTTATTTTAATGTAGAAGCTTAAAAAGACGGCCTAATCCATTCATGACCGTGGATTAGGCCGTCTTTTACTATGTCTCTAGGCTAGATGTGCTTGTTGCTCAGATTCTTTTTTTGGACGAGGTGGCAAGGGACCAAGATACTGATAGAAATGACATTCTATCCGCCCGTTGTAAAGTTTGCGATTTTTTTCTGCTCGTTTACCGTATAGCCGCTCAAATTCCTCATGTGAAGTTAAGATGAACGTAGACCAAGTCTCCTGTTTGCGCATTATCTCACCTAATTGGCGATACAGCATGCGCACTTCGCGATCTTCTCCCATCCGCTCGCCATAGGGAGGATTACTTACAAGACAGCCGTACGGATCAACCGGACTAAATTGACGAAGTGGTTGTTGAGAGACTTGAATATACTTGCCAACACCAGCTAAAAGAGCATGCTGTGTAGTAAGAGCAGCTGCATGTGCATCGATATCTGTTGCCGTGATATTCATGGGAGGTATATGTTCTTTGACAGCTTCTGCTTCATCGCGGATATCATGGATCTCTTGTGTTGACAACCATCCAAATGACTCCATGGAAAATGAGCGAAGTAATCCTGGGGCAATGCCAGCGCCAATCCAAGCTGCTTCAATAGCAATCGTTCCTGAGCCACACATGGGATCTGAAAAGGGACGATGTGCTTTCCAACGACTGAGTAATACAAGTGCAGCAGCCAATGTTTCTTTGATTGGAGCAGGTCCTGTTTCTACTCTGTACCCACGCTTGTGTAGACCTTGTCCACTTGTATCAATAGCTAGTGTGACCTGATCCTTTAAAAGGGAGACTTCAACTGAAAAAGTAGGGCCTGTCTCCTCAAGCCAGGAATCGCGATAGGTTTCTGTCAATTTTGTTGCAATAGCTTTTTTCACAATGGACTGGCAGGCTGGAACGCTAGATAGTTGTGATTTTACTGATCGCCCTTCAATGGGAAAGCGAGCACCACGAGGTAACCAATCACTCCATGGGAGAGCCTTTGTTCCTTCAAATAATTCATCAAATGTTTCAGCCTGAAACTGCCCAACGACCCACATAACGCGATCTGCCGTGCGTAACCACAAATTGCACCGTAAGGCACCAAGTGGATCGGCCTTAAAGTAAACTCGTCCATTTTCTACTGTACGGTCATGAAATCCCAATTCTTCTAACTCACGTGCGACAATTGCCTCTAGTCCAAATGGTGCTGTAGCTAAAAAAGTATACTCCATCATTGATATCCGCCTTTATATTTTGTAGAGTCTTGTCTAATTGTAGCATACCGGGGACAAAAAGCCGATTTAACATGGTATGATATTCTTATGGCTTACACAGGGGGGATGAATGTATGACAGATGATTTTATCGGTCGGTGGTCTACCGCAGTGCCAAATGTAGTTGAACGAGGAGCAGTACGCAAGTTTGCAGATGCAATTGGCGATGCTAATCCAGTGTATCGAGATGATGAAGCGGCAAAAAAATCTCGTTTTGGACAATTGATTGCACCTCCAACATTCTCGCGAACATTTGAATATGGAATAGTAGAAGGATTTCAGTTAGAAGGTGATGGGCTGATTCATGGTGAGCAGGTATTTCATTTCGAACGTCCCATCTACGTCGGCGAAGAGGTTTATTGCAGTATGCGTGTGGCAGATACATACACCCGTGATGGTGGATCAGGAAAAATGACGTTTTATCTATTTGAACAAAAAGGGGAAACTGCGACAGGAGAGCTTATTTTTACAGCTAAGATGAATGTAATTCGACGGGATGGTGGTGCTTCATGAAGCGACAAGTAGAAGTCGGCATGGAACTTCCAGAACTCGTAAAAGGTCCTGTTACACATACAGATTTGGTAAAGTACTCTGGTGCATCTGGGGATTATAATCCCATTCATACAGTCGAATCTTTTGCTAAAGCAGTTGGACTAGGTGGAGTGATTGCACACGGCATGTTGACTATGGCGTATGTTGGTCAGTTGCTCACTGATTATGCTTCAAATGATGCAGATCTTGTGGATTATGGTGTACGGTTTCGGTCTATGGTTAGACCTGGAGATACGATTACCTGTAAAGGCACCATTGTTAAAGTTGAACCGTCAGACAAAGGAATGCTTGCTTATATACAAGTACAAGCGCTCACGCAAAATAATGAAGTAGTCATTAAAGGTAATGCAACGCTAAGGTTTGATCGATAGGGAGGTTAATAGAGATGACAGTTACTCATCGCATTGCAGTTGTTACTGGTTCTGGAAGAGGCATTGGTGCAGAAACTGCGAAACAGTTGGCACAACATGGCGCTAAAGTTGTCGTGAGTGATGTGACTATGGCATTAACGGAAGAGACAGTACATGCGATTCAAGAAGCGGGCGGCGAAGCCATTGGGGTTGCTGCTGATGTATCACAACGCAGTCAAGTAGAAGCATTATTTTCCACTGCTATGGAGAGGTTTGGTAGAGTTGATATTCTGGTTAATAATGCTGGAATTATCCGCGATAACTTAGTATATAAGATGACAGATGAAGATTTTGATGCTGTATTAAATGTTCATTTAAAGGGCACTTTTTTGTGTTCTCAAGCAGCTCAAAAAGTGATGGTTCCTAATCAATACGGGCGTATTATTAATTTTTCCTCTACTTCTGCACTTGGCAATCGCGGACAGGTAAACTATTCGGCAGCAAAAGCAGGTATTCAAGGGATGACGAAGACTCTCTCATATGAGTTGGGACGTTATGGTATAACATGTAATGCTGTGGCGCCAGGTTTTATTGAAACGGACATGACGCGTGCGACAGCTGCGCGGATGGGCGTGGATTTTGAGGCATTAAAGGCAGCTGCAGCAAAAGAAGCTGCTGTGCTTCGAGTTGGTGTGCCGGCAGATGTGGCGCATGCAGTGCTGTTCTTTGCAGCAGATGAGTCCTCATTTATAACGGGACAAGTTTTATATGTTAAAGGTGGTGCATGATGAAGCGCGCCTATCTTGTTGTCGATATGACCAATGACTTTATCGAAGAGGATGGGGCGCTCACATGTGGTAGGGCTGGACAGATCATCGTCCAGCCTATCTTGCATGCGCTTGAACTGGCTTATGAGCAAAAGGAATTGATTGTTTTTGCTTGTGATGCACATGCTGTCAATGATCCGGAATTTGCATTATGGCCTGCTCATTGTGTTGAAGGCACATCTGGTGCTCAGTTAGTTAGTGAACTACATCACTTTTATGAGCATTATAAAGGAGAACATGTGCGGTTTTTGCCAAAGACAAAGTACGATGCATTTTATGATACTGCTTTAGAACAGTGGTTACTAGACGAAGAGATAAGGGAAGTTGTCATTTGCGGTGTATGTACATCAATCTGTTGTTATGCCACAGCTTCTGGTGCGTACTATCGAGGATATCGAGTGTATATTGACCCAAATTTAATGGCAGATCTAACTGAAACAGCACATGACTTTGCATTGCAACACATGCAAAATGTTCTAAAAGCACAACTTGTGGAGAAGTGAGGAGAGATATTGTCATGATTCATATATTTGAATGGGCAGATTCATTTGTAGGGAAATCCGAAATTGAATTACAACGTCCATTTATTGAAAGGATTCATTCAATGCTTTTGAAAGGAACGGGTGCAGGACACGAATATCTTGGATGGTTGCATCTACCAAGTGAATTCAATCAAGATGAGTTGCAACGAATAAAGAAAGCGGGAAGAAAGATAGCACAGCAGGCAGATGTACTGGTGGTTATCGGAATCGGAGGTTCTTACCTTGGTGCAAAGGCGGCACTGAATGTACTACAACATTCATTTCAAGACTTACTGCCAAGTCATAAAAAGCCTATGCATGTTATTTTTGCAGGACAGAACATGAGCGGGACGTATCTTCAAGAATTACTCGAGATTTTAGATAATCACGAGGTGGCGATTAATGTCATTTCAAAATCGGGTACAACGACAGAACCTGCACTTGCTTTTCGCGTACTCAAGCAATATATGGAGCAACGCTATGGGGTGACTGAAGCAGCTTTAAGGATTTATGCTACTACAGATGCTGCTCGCGGAGCGCTACGCGCTCTTGCAGATCAAGCAGGGTATGAAACGTTTGTTATTCCTGATGACGTTGGAGGCCGTTTTTCTGTACTCACACCGGTAGGATTATTACCGTTAGCTGCAGCTGGGATTGATATAGATGCTATGCTAGAAGGTGCGCGTATAGCAGAACTGGAACTCAATGAGCCAGATGTGTTTAAAAATCCTGCTTATGCGTATGCAGCATTGCGGCAGATTGTAAGAAGCAAAGGTAAAGAGATCGAACTATTTGTCACGTATGAACCTGGAATGCACTACGTGGGTGAGTGGTGGAAGCAACTTTTCGGAGAGAGTGAAGGTAAGGATGGGAAAGGGCTATTTCCTGCAAGTGCAGACTTTTCCACTGATCTGCATTCGTTAGGGCAATTCGTTCAAGATGGCACTCGGTCGTTGATGGAGACTGTGATAAGAATTAAACATACACGAAAAACATTATCGATTGAAGCTGTAGAACAAGACATGGATGGATTGAATTATTTGGCAGGAAAAACATTTTCAGATGTGAATGATACAGCTCTTGAGGCGACTATGCTGGCACATCAGACAGGTGGTGTTCCGACGATTGGATTAGAGTTGGAAGATATGTCTGAGAAATCATTAGGGTATTTATTTTATTTTTTCGAGAAGGCAGTAGCAGTTAGTGCCTATCTTTCAGGTGTAAATCCATTTGATCAACCAGGTGTCGAGATGTATAAAACAAATATGTTCACGATGTTAGGTAAGCCTGGTTATGATAAAGAAGGTTCCACATCATGAAGGTGGTTAAACGTGTTACTGAGTTGATTGGGAATACGCCACTTTTGCAACTTCAACGTATTGCAGATTCTTCTATGGCGGAAGTGTGGGTAAAGTTAGAAAAGTTTAACCCAGGTGGTAGTGTAAAAGATCGCCCTGCACAACGCATGATTGAAGCTGCAGAACAAGCTGGAACTTTGCACCCTGGGATGACCATCATTGAACCTACAAGTGGCAATACAGGCATTGGTATCGCTATGGTTGCAGCAGCTAAAGGGTACAGAGCGATACTCGTGATGCCAGACACGATGACCTGGGAACGCATTGCAATTTTAAAAGCCTACGGTGCACAAGTCGTTCTTACTCCTGGGAATTTGCGCATGTCTGGAGCAGTACAAAAAGCGCAAGAACTAAAAACAGAATTAGGGGATCAGGCGATGATTCTCTTGCAATTTGAAAATCCTAACAATCCAGATGCGCATCGAACATCCACTGCTCTAGAAATACTAGAGCAGACAGATCGACACCTAGATGCATTTGTTGCATCTGCAGGCACTGGTGGTACGATCACTGGTTGTGGAGAGGTATTGAAGGAACATATACCTGGTGTAAAGGTGTATGTTGTGGAACCAAAAGGATCACCTGTTTTATCTGGAGGACAACCTGGACCCCATAAGCTGGTAGGAACAAGCCCAGGATTTATACCCAAAATCTTAAATACGAACATTTATGATAAGATTTATCAGGTTGCAGATGAAGAGGCTATCGAGATGACAAAGCGTCTAGCACGCGAGGAAGCGTTACTCGTTGGCGTTTCAGCAGGTGCAGTTGTCTATACAGCACTTCAAGTGGCAAAGGATTTAGGTCCTGGTAAACGCGTGGTTGCTTTGTGCCCAGATACAGGAGAACGCTATTTGAGTATGGATTTATTTTAAAGGGGTGTTTTTTAATGAAAGCTAGAGTGAGTTGGAAAGAAAAAAGGCGATTTGAAGCGGTATCTGATTCTAATCACATGGTAACCATTGACGCTAAAAAGGAGGCCGGCGGAGAAGATCAAGGACCGCGACCAATGGAACTTTTGCTTATGGGTCTCGGCGGCTGTACTGGTATAGATGTCACCATGATCTTAGAACGCATGCGCATTGCTTATGATCGCGTCGATGTGTTATTGGACGCTGATCGGGCCAAGGAAATACCAGAGAAATTCACGAAAATTCGCATGACGTATGAGGTTGACGCTCCGAACGCGCCAGTTGAAAAAGTTGTGCGTGCAGTAAAATTATCACAAGAAAAATACTGTTCTGCATCTCATTCACTCAGTGCACCCTTAGAAGCTATCCTTATTTTAAATGGTACAACATATCCCGTAGAGTGATAGAATGCAATAAAAAGGAGAGATTCTTATGGATGCTACGCTTCCACCAAAGACGTGCTCGATTGAACGTTTAGTTACCAGAGAAGATGACGTGCAGCGCGTTTTACGCGGTGAAAAAACGGCTGTTCGCCGCAATGGTCGCTATGCTGACCCAGGTGAAAAAATGAATTTGCAGGGACGAATATTTGTCGTCTCTAATGTGTTTTTACAAACATTTGGTGACATGACAGATGAAGATGCACGCAAGGAAGGGTATATAGATCGTAAAGGGTACTTGGATTATCTACAAACTGTACACCCAGGTATGACGCTTCAACCGTCCACGAAAATGTGGGTACATGAATTTCATGAATAAAACGTACTGCAGGCCAAGTGATCTAATGACAAGCCTTCATGTGGCTGTAGTTAGATCACTTGTGTCAAGAGTGCAATGGTGAGTCCAATCAATATTGACGCTATTGCAAACCCCCACACGCGTAGGATCGGCCCATTTGCAAATTCCCCCATGATTTTTCGACTACTCGTTAAAACAACTAGAAAAATAAGGATTGGAATCATCACCATAGCACCCATTGCTTGTGAAAGTACGGCAATAAAATTGAGCGGCAACCCTGGGATGAGGATGGCAAGTGCCGCAAAAACAAGACTACCAATATAAACGGCATAAAACTTCGGAGCGGTTGATATTCTGTCATTGAGACTTCTTGCAAATCCAAAGGCATCTGCAACCGTCCAAGATGAAGATAAGGAGATCGTGATTGCAGCTAAAAATCCTGCATTAAAAAGACCAAATCCAAAAAGAATGCTTGCTGCTCTACCGGAAGTTGGTGTTAGTGCTTGAATAATGGCTGCTGGACCCAGTGCTGATGCATTGTGTATATGCCCATATAACGATGCACCACAGAGGAGTATAGCGACGGCTATGATTACTTGTAGTACGCTTCCAAGAAGTGTATCAATTCTGCCGAGTTTTAACTCTTTTGAAGTAATCCCTTTGTCTATCGCGGCGCTTCCTTGAAAAAAGATCATCCATGGTGCAATCGCGTTACCAACTGTCGCCACGATAAACCAAATGAGTAAATTGCCCATCCCTTTTGGAATCGTCCAAGCTATAAATGCATGCCCGATTGCACTCATGGAGGGATGTGTAAGTAGAGCAATGATCAGAAAAACGCCATTCAATGCGCCTACAAAGAGTGCTAGTCGTTCTTTCGTCCAATATCCAGTAAAAATAGCGAGTGAAACGACGAGTATCAAACTCATGAGATCGCTGATCCAAAGCGGCAAACCAAACATCATGAGTCCTGCTGTCATGCCAATAAATTCAGTCATGAGAGTGAGTAAATTTTCAATCATTAATGTACCGATGCTATAGTAGCCGAAAAAACGACCAAAATGGCGAAAAACAAGCTTAGTATAGCCAGTTTGTGTGACTGCGCTAAGGCGCATGGTCATTTCCTGAATGGTAAAAGTCAGTGGTGCGAGGCATAGAATCAAAGGAATGAACAATCCGATGCCAAATTGAATTCCAGTTACTGCGTATTCAACGACACCACCTGCATCGTTGTCGCCGATCATAGCCAGTAGTCCAGGACCAATGAGCGCCCATATAATCCAGCTAAAACGGCGCCAACCAGTGCGTTCTTTAGCTAGAATATCGTGGAATTTTGAGGAGGTAGCATGGTTTTCAGCAGTACTAGGAGTGATCGGTATAGATTTTGGTTGGGTCATTTCGGTTCCCCCTCATCGTCTTCCATATCACGGTATGAAGAGGTGTTGAAAGAAGTGCATGACCATCAGCAATGTGTTGCATATTTTGCAACGTTGTGAGGAGGAGATTGCATGAAGGAAAAAGATCATTCCTTCGGAAATTATTTACGTAACGAGCTACATAATAGAAAATTATCGATGCGACGTTTTGCAGAGATGTGTGGAGTAGATCCAGCAACTGTATCACGGTTAGCATCTGGTAAACAGCGACCGCGTGCAGAACACCTACTGATGATAGCTCGTGTATTACAAGTGTCACCTCAGGAATTGTGGACCATTGCAGGATATGCGTTAGGCGAGGAGATGAGTACAAAAGATTTTGTAAAAAACGAGTCTTCACCAGTTGTCCATGATGATGTCTTTCATCAGGATCACTTATTGAAAACGTATGAATTGCCAACATTACAAGCAATAGACATCGAAAAAATTATGGTAGAACTGCGTAAATGTAAAGATTATGCAGGCACTAAAGAAGGAAAAGAACTTATTCTGCGTGATTTTTTGCAAAAGATCAATCAGCTTCAAGGGATTGGTCCATTTATTGAACAGTTACATGCTATGTATGAGCTTTTTCAGGATGAGGAGTTAACGGCAGAGCAACGTCAAGTTTTAGGTAGTGCGCTTCTTTATTTTATCTCAGCAACTGACATTATCCCTGATTATTCATTTCCACTAGGGTATCTGGATGATGCTGTAGCCATCGACCTCGTATGGAAGGAGATGAAGACATGGAAAAGACAAGAAGGTGAATACTAAGCACAAGCAAAGAATTCACCTGCCATTTGGTTAACAGCAATAATCCCGACGACTTTTACGCTGCCTTTCATCGCGATCTGGAAAATCATCCGGATCGTCGTCATCATGTTCAATCATAGGTCGACCCCGTTCTGTATTTTCTTTGCCTGTTTGCGCTTTACTTCCAGGAGATCCCGGAATTCCACTAACATTTTCAAATGTACCAAATACAATTGGCTTCCCATCTTCTACTACTTTTCTGCCCTTGGCATAGACATGCTGTATCTGAAATTTATCATCTGTTAGCAATAAATCAGCATCGAGTCCAGGTTTAATCTGACCCTTGTGAGCGAGTTTTAATACGCGAGCTACGTGAGTGGTCACAATTCCAACGGCAGTTTCGATAGGGACATTTTCTTCGACAATGGCATCGCGCGTTTCCTCCCATAAGGTTGCTATGGAACCAATGCCCATGGCCACAAGTTTTCCTTGATCATTAAATATAGGAGAACTGCCGTTACTATCTGAACTCATGGTAATGAGATGTGGCTTTACACCTGCATCAAGTAACATGCGCATGGCTTTAGATGGTTTCACAGAAATATGGTCATGTTCGTCAGGCCGAATGCCTGATGTCAGATCCACAAATCCACCTTGTTTCCCGTAGCGAATGGCGTCTTTTAGCAAATCGGGGTTGCGATTCAGATGTGTTGGGGTAAATGTGGATTTTGGGAGCTCGGTTTGCTTTAATACATCAAATAGCAATTGTAGTTTTGTATCATCATCACCTAAATGAAGGTGCAATACGCCAGCTTTCCCTGCAAGTAATCCACCTACGCGAGCCTCACTAGCAAGTTCTGCTAGATCGCGATCAGAGGGGTGACTAGAGCGACTATCTGAGATTGCAATTTCCCCCACACCAATAACCTTTTCAATCAACACAAGATCAGATCGTGGCATGCCAGTAATCGTTCGTGTAGGTACTTGATAGGCACCGCAGTAGATATACGTAGAGACACCCTCAAAATCTAGCGCCATGGCCTTAGCGAGTAATTCTCGCGTGCTGCGAGTCACACCATCTGTTCCGAGTACGCCAACGGCAGTAGTAACACCTGCAGTTGTCATATGACTTAATGAAATTTCTGGTGTTCGATAATGAAAACCGCCTTCACCTCCGCCTCCTGCCATGTGGACATGCTGGTCAATCAGTCCAGGAAAGAGAAAGAGTCCTTCAGCATCTACTGTTTCAATGGCAAGATTACTTCCATGCAGTTCGATGGATTCGCTAATCGCCAGTATTTGTCGTCCGCCAATAAGTATATCTCGTTTTCCTAGCCGTTTTGGAGAATATACAGTGGCATTTTTAATAATGGTTAAAGAAAACATGGATGCCCCTCCTCAATCAAAATACAGATACAGTATGAACAAATTCGAGTCATCACAGACATGTGATGGAAGAAGCAGGATAGATATCGTGAATAGATCCGAAATCGTTGTGGTGAAAAGAATAGAAGGAGCGTATCATAGAGTGATAGAGTAGATGAATGACTTGGAGGGATGGCAATGAGTGTCGTACTGAATGATTTAGAAAGTCGATTGAATGAGGTACATCAAGATGTTGTCAAATGGCGCCGTTATTTACACGAGAATCCAGAATTATCTTTTGAAGAGGTTGCAACATCGCAGTTTGTGTATGATACCTTGCTTACTTTTCAAAATTTAGAGATTTCTCGACCGACGAAAACAAGCGTGATGGCAAGGTTAAAAGGCGCGCATCCAGGTAAGGTAATTGCACTGCGCGCTGATATGGATGCATTACCAATTCATGAAGAAAATGAGTTTTCTTTTATATCAAAAACACCTGGGAAAATGCATGCATGTGGGCATGACGGTCATACTGCGGTGTTATTAGGAGTAGCTAAAGTGGTATCACAGATGCAAAGTTCTCTCTCAGGTGAAGTGCGCTTTCTCTTTCAGCATGCTGAAGAACTATTTCCTGGTGGCGCGCAAGAGATGGTACATGCGGGCGTTTTAGATGGTGTAGATCTGGTTTTAGGTGCACATCTTTGGGCTGGACTACATGTGGGCACGATTGCTGTGAGAAGTGGACCGCTTATGGCTGCTCCAGATACTTTTCGTATTACGATTGTGGGTAAGGGTGGTCATGCTGCCATTCCTCAGCAGACGGTCGATAGTATTGCAGTAGGTGCACAAGTTGTGACGAATTTACAACACATTGTGTCTCGTGCTGTGGATCCATTGACCCCTATAGTTGTATCGGTAACTACTTTTATTGCTGGAACGGCTGATAATGTGATTCCAGAAGTTGCAGAACTTACCGGAACGGTGCGGACATTTGATGAGTCACTTCGTAAAGAAGCGCCTATTTTAATGGAGCGCATCATAAAAGGTGTCACAGAAGCTCATGGAGCAACTTATCAATTTGCATATAAAAATGGTTACAGACCAGTGATCAATGATGCTGAAGTAACAGCAGTACTGGAGTCTTGTTTGATTGAAACATTTGGTGAAGATGTGGTTCAAACAGCTGAACAAACGATGGGTGGGGAAGATTTTTGTGCATATCAACAAGTTGCTCCTGGCACTTTTTTCTTTATTGGAGCAGGCAACCCAGAGGAAGGCATCATAGCACCGCATCATCATCCGCGTTTTACTGTGGATGAACGTTCACTACCAATGGGTGTTAAGGCATTTGTCGCAACCGTATTGAAACTATTAACGCAGTAGAGTAACTAACGGATTGCATCGCTTTTACTTCGGTTCAAGCGATGCGAGTTCGGGTGGTTACGAGTCGATACTAGACAACTACTAGGGTTTACTTGTACTATGATAGCGATAGACATCATAATGTATCACAACACTATATATTCGCTAGCCAAAAGAATAGCAGATAAAAAAGGTGTTCACCGTAAGGTGAGCTTAATAGGGAAACCGGTGAAATTCCGGTGCGGTCCCGCCACTGTAGAAGATGAGTACGGACGAGAATCCACTGAGTGAAAACTTGGGAAGGACGTTTAGTACGGTGAATCTAAGCCAGGAGACCTGCCTTTTTTTGCACCATATAACCTACGGTCGATAGGGAGGTGTTGAATTCGGGGCATCAGGGATCCGTATAGTAACCTAAGCTAACTCGACTTCACCACAGGCACTCTCTATGACTTAGGGGGTGTCTTTTCTATTTGGATCGTGGAGGGAGAGATATCGTGAAAGAAGTTATTTTGCTTGTTGGTCATGGTAGTCGAGATGCGGAAGGTAATGAGGAATTTTTGCAGTTTGCTAAAACTGTTCAATCAAAGTTGATCGATCGCGATGTTGTTCCGTGTTTTTTAGAACTCGCAGAACCAACGATTCCGGATGGAGTTGAGTCTTGTGTAGCACTTGGGGCCACAAAAGTGGTTGTCGTACCTGTTATTTTACTTGCGGCATCGCATGTCAAATTAGAAATTCCAGAATTTATTGATGCTGCAAGAAAAAAATATCCGGCGATCGAATTTGTATATGGCCGTAATATTGGGTTGCATGAAGATATTTTTAAGTTGCTTGAGGCGCGTTTTACAGAAGTCGTGACAACAATACCTGAATTTTCTCCTGCAAATACCGCCATTGTTCTCATGTGTAGGGGGAGTAGTGAACCAGATGCAAATGGAGATGCCTTTAAAATCGGTCGCTTACTGTTTGAACGAACGCATGTAATGACAGTAGAAACGTGCTTTACAGGAATTACAACACCGCTCTTCCCAGACGGGATAAAGCGAGCCATTGCTCTTGGTGCAAAACGGGTGGTCGTAGTTCCCTATTTTATGTTTACAGGTATCTTGATCAAACGGATGAACAATGTTTTAGCTGATTTACAGGAAGAGTACCCAACCATTCCAATGACAATGGCAGACTACTTTGGCTTTCATCCGTTGTTACTAGATGTTGTGATCAGTCAATACGAAGAAGCTGTCGCAAAGCAATCCTTTATGAACTGTGACTTGTGCAAATATCGAAAAGAGGTCAGTGCAAGTCACTCACACGATCACTCACACGATCACTCACACGATCACTCACACGATCACTCACACGATCACTCACACGATCACTCACACGATCACTCACACGATCACAAGGGGGATGCCTGAGAATGTCTGGGAAGGTTTACTTAGTGGGGGCAGGACCGGGGGATGCGGGGCTCATTACAGTCAAAGGTAAAGAATGTATCGAAATGGCTGACGTTCTCCTCTATGATCGCTTAGTTGCATCTGAATTATTGGAGTATGCGTCACATGATGCGAAAAAAATCTATGTTGGCAAAGATGCTCATCATCACACTGTACAACAAGAAGAAATCCAACGACTACTCGTACACTATGCCTTGGAAGGTCACACTGTCGTAAGACTAAAAGGTGGCGATCCATTTGTTTTTGGGCGAGGTGCAGAAGAAGCCGAAATGTTAAGAGAGCATCACATAGCCTATGAGATTGTGCCTGGAGTTACTTCGGCTATTGCAGCTCCGGCATACGCTGGTATACCAATTACTCATCGCAACTATAGTGGATCTTTTCATGTCATTACAGGTCATGAGTGCGTTGATTCGAAAGTATCCGATCAGGAATGGCAAGCGCTCGCAAAAGTGAGTGGAACAATTGTCATTCTTATGGGACTAGGTCATTTATGCGATATCTCAGAGCGACTTATATCGTATGGAAAATCTCCAGAAACACCATGCGCCGTAATTAGCATGGGGACAACACATGATCAACGAACCATTATTGCATCATTGGCAACTGTCGCAGAGAAATGCGTAGCGGAGGCAATTATGGCACCAGCAACTGTGGTTATTGGAGATATTGTTTCCCTACACGATCGGCTTACGTGGTTCGCACCACAGATGGCTATTAAACAATAATATCGCTTGTCTACTGCTGAGTTGGAGGACGACAATTATGGTTGGATCGATTAAAGTAGTTGGATTTGGCCCAGGCAGTTTTGAACATATCACAGAACGTGCTCGTCAGGCGATTACAGAGTGCGATGTGATCATTGGATATAACACGTATGTCGACCTCATTCGGGACCTATTGACGAATCAAGAGATTGTGCGTACAGGAATGACAGAAGAGGTAAGTCGTGCGCAAGCGGCAGTTAAGCAATCGTTTGAAGGTAAGCATGTTGCAGTCATTTCTAGTGGTGATGCTGGAGTATATGGTATGGCCGGTCTTATCTACGAAGTATTGATAGAATATGGATGGATGCCGAGTGATGCACTTCAAGTAGAAGTGATACCTGGTATTTCTGCAATAAATTCATGTTCTTCATTGCTTGGCGCACCGATCATGCATGATGCATGTACCATCAGTTTAAGTGATCATTTAACTCCTTGGGAAACGATTAAAAAACGTGTCGAGGCAGCCGCTATGGCAGACTTTGTGATTGCACTCTATAATCCGCGCAGTGGACGCCGAACACGTCAAATTGTTGAAACACAAGAGATTCTTCTTGCTCATCGATCAAAAGATACACCTGTTGGTCTTGTAAAAAGTGCGTATCGAAAACAACAGCAGGTAGTCCGCACAACACTAGAACATATGCTCGACCATGATATTGGAATGCTGACCACTGTAATTATTGGGAATTCAGCAACTTTTTATCATGGTGATTTGATGATTACACCGCGCGGATATCAACGTAAGTACACATTGGATGAGGATGTTCAACGGTTGCGGCCAGGTGAACGTCTGCATGCAGTCAATGAACCTTGGGCACTACAGGCACATGTCGAGCAGTCACAAAAAATTCAAGAACGGATGACTATCCCTCCTTTGAAATCAATAACAAGGAGTAGTGACTCCGTAGTAGCACTAGCAAAAGAAGCGCTAGATTTAGTGCAATCTAAGGCGTCCATGCGATCTGGAGAGACGCCAGTGAACGTGACTTCTGTCATCGCCAACAATCCAGCCGTCACGTCCGAGTTTCGAGTGGCTGTTGCACCAGGTATCGCTAATAAACGCTTTTCAAAAGAGCAATTAATCTGCCTTTCTGAACTAGCCAGTGAACAGGGAGAAGTACACTATACGGCAGACCACCAAATGGAATTGCGCCTGCAAACAGAAGATGCACAAGCAGTAGTGGAACGGCTACTCGCTGCTGGTTTTTATGTCTTTCCTGTAGGTGAGGTGGTCAAGGTAAAAGCGTGTGATTTTTGCGATGGAGAGAAGGAAGAGCCGATACCTTATGCACGTGAATTAGCCGAACGTCTTGGCGGGCGCAAAGTACCAAAGGAACTGCATATTGGTGTAAATGGTTGTGCTATGGCTTGTTATGGGGCTGTATTGGAGGATATTGGACTTGTTTACCGTAAAGGAAAGTTTGATTTGTTTTTAGGCGGGAAAACCACTGGGCGTACCGCATCTGCAGCAAAAATGATGGCAGAAGGTATTCCTGCAGAGCAAATCGTAGAGCTGATGGAAACCATCGTAGAAGAATATAGTTGTCAAGCATTTCCTAGTGAACGCTTCCACAAATTTTTTGCGCGTGTAGGGATTGTTGGGGGATTTTCTTATGAGAAGAAGGGGCCCGCAGTAGTTGTGGATACTGTATGTGGCGCGTGAGGAGGGTCCTACGGGGTGATTTTTCTTTTAGCAGGTACGAGTGATGCGCGTGAGCTAGGTGTTGTTCTGCGCGACGCAGGGTATTCTTTGATTGCAAGTGTCGTAACAGAGAACGCTGCGCAAAGTCTTCGCGAGGAGCATCTGATGGTTCGAGTGGGAAGATTAGATGCGATACACATGGAGCAGACCATGAGGGATGAACACATTAGCGTCATCATTGACGCAAGCCATCCTTTTGCACGAGAGGCGCATGAAACAGCGATGGCAGCTGCAAAAGCAGTCGATGTACCGTATATTCGCTACGAGCGTGCTGGTTTGGATTTTTCTTTGCGCCATGGAGTGGTTTTAGTAGAAACATATGAAGAAGCTGCCGATGTTGCAGCAGAATTAAAAGGAAGCGTGATGCTAACAACTGGGGCTAAAACATTGCCTATCTTTGCAAAAAGATTATCTGCTATTTCTGATCTTCGACTCGTCATTCGTCTTCTTCCGCGGGCAGAGAACATGCAGATGTGTGAACAGCTGGGTATTGCGCAAAAAAACATTGTAGCTATGCAAGGTCCCTTTTCGTATGAATTCAATGCAGCTTTATATCAACATTATGGAACAACGGTCATGATCACAAAAGAAAGTGGAGAAGTCGGAGCAGTGGATGAAAAAGTTCAAGCTGCCATTGATCTTGGCATTATGATCATTGTGATCGGCAGGCCAAATATAGAGTATGGTACAAGTTTTTCTACTACTGGTCAGATTGTAGATGCATTAGCAGAATTGGGAGTTCCCTGTTATACGCAACCATCGCAGTTGTAAATGAGGAGGTATACGATGAGCCAACCACTCGATTTTCAACCAAGTACTATTGCACCCATGGAAATTGAAGAAAAGAGTTTTGAGATGATTGCACAGGAATTTGGGGAACACGAGATGTCGCCTACGCAGTTTGCAGTTGTGCAGCGCATCATTCATGCAACAGCTGATTTTGATTTGGGACGCAGTGTAGTTATCCATCCAAAAGCAATAGAATCAGGTATTGCTGCCATTCGCGCGGGTCGTCCGATCATTGCCGATGTGCAGATGGTACAAGTCGGGATTAGTAAGCCGAGACTAAGCCAATTTGGTTGTGAGGTACACGTCCATATTTCTGATCCTGATGTTGCACAAGAGGCAAAGGAGCTCGGGATAACTCGTGCTATTGTTTCTATGCGTAAAGCTGCAAGACAGTATCGGGGTGGGATATATGCTATTGGCAATGCTCCGACTGCGCTTCTTGAATTGATTACGCTTGTAAAAGCGGGGATTGTGTTACCTGATTTGATTATCGGAGTTCCTGTTGGTTTTGTATCTGCTGCGGAATCAAAAGCGGAGTTACTCAAATTAGACGTTCCTTATATCACCAATCATGGCCGTAAAGGCGGGAGTCCAGTGGCTGTTTCTGCTGTCAATGCCTTATCACTTCTTGCAAAACACGGTGCCGTTACTGAAGGTGAACGTCGTGTCTGAAATGCAAGAAGTTCCTGATCGACCCTTACGGCATGGGTATACGACAGGTGCATGTGCTACGGCATGTACAAAGGCGGCACTATTGACATTGCTCACACATACCCCCATAAGTACGGTGGATATAGTTCTGCCTATTGGAGAAGTTGTTACCTTCTCGATGGTGCGCGTAGACTGCAAAGACGATTGTGCAGAAGCCGCCACCATGAAAGATGCGGGAGATGATCCAGACGCTACACATGGCGCAACAATTGTAGCTAGTGTTTCATTTACCGATGGAATAGGTGTTGAAGTAGATGGTGGTATCGGAGTTGGACGTGTAACAAAACCTGGGCTTCCCGTTCCCGTGGGGATGGCTGCTATTAATCCAATTCCACGTCGCATGATCGTACAGGCTGTGAATGAGGTACTTGAATTGCATGGCATGACAAGGGGTGTTCGTGTCATTATCTCTGTGCCAGATGGAGAAGAGATTGCTAAAAAAACGTTAAATGCGCGCCTTGGCATTATCGGTGGAATTTCAATTCTTGGAACACGCGGGACAGTCGTGCCATTCTCCACATCATCTTATCGTGCAAGTATTATACAAGGATTGCGTGTGGCAAAGGAGCAGGGTAGGACAGCAGTTGTCCTCACTACAGGTGGTCGCAGTGAAAAATTTGCCATGCGAATGTATCCAGAACTTGCTGAAGATTGTTTTATCGAAATGGGCGATTTTGTTGGTTTTTCGGCATCGCAAGCAAAAAGGCTAGGTTTTCATGATCTGCGTTTTGTTGGCATGATGGGTAAATTTTCAAAAATCGCACAGGGAATCATGATGGTTCATTCTAAGAGTGCACCTGTTGATTTTGATTTCATTGCCCAAATGGCTGCAGAAGTAGGCGTAAAAGAAGAGTTATTGGCACAGATACGTACGGCAAATACCGCCACGCAAGTGGGGGACTGGATGCTAGAGTGGGGTTATCCACAATTTTTCGAACAAATGAGTCTCTATTGTTGTAAGCGGATTTCTGAAAGTATGGGTGGCGGTACAACCATTGTCACGCGTCTTGTCACCATGGGCGGAGTGGAACTAGGAGGGGCAACATTTGATGGAACTGAATCATAAATGGATTCAAGTCATTGGTATAGGCGATGATGGGATGGCAAGTCTTACACAGGCGCTGATTAAGCTTGTGTTGAATGCCGATCTTTTAGTTGGTGGAGAACGACATTTAGCGTTTTTTCCACAGTTTCAAAAAGATAAGATCGATATCAAGGGACCTCTTTCAACTGTTGTTGATCGCATCAAACAAGAGGGTTTAGGTAAACGCGTTGTCGTTCTTGCTTCTGGGGATCCCAACTTTTTTGGTATAGGTCCTTATCTAGTGAAACAGTTTGGTTCTTCGGAAGTGGAGATTCTCCCTAATCTAAGCTCCATTCAATTAGTGTGCGCACGTAGCAATGAAAGTTGGCATGATGCGACATGGATTAGCCTTCATGGTCGGTCGATGACAGGTCTTGCACAGCGTGTGCAGGCAGCGGATAAAGTGCTGATAGTAACCGATCCAATGAACACACCATCTGCCATAGCTCGTTATTTACTGGCTTATGAGATGAATGAATACGAAGCATTCATCGGTGAACACTTAGGTGGGCCCAATGAGAAAACAGGGTGGTATACACTCGAGCAATTGATCGATGGAACTTTTGCTGAGTTAAATATCGTGCTTTTAAAGCGCGTGCACAATGTGGTGTCGCACTATCCACTAGGTGTTGATGATGAACAATTTAGTCAGCGCAAACCTGATCGCGGGTTAATTACCAAGCGGGAGATTCGCGTGTTAAGTCTTGCACAACTGCAGTTGCAACCAGGTCATGTGTTGTGGGATATCGGGGCGTGCACGGGGTCTGTATCGATTGAAGCAATTTTACATACGCCGTTATTGCGAGTATATGCTATTGAGAAAAATGCTGATGATTTGATTAATTTACGTGAAAATCAGGTGAAGTTTCGCACTGATTTTGTGGCTGTCAATGGTCGTGCTCCGGCTGGATTAGACGAGTTTGAAGACCCTAATGCAGTCTTTATTGGAGGGAGTGGTGGGGAATTAAAGGAACTCTTGCAACTTTGTGCACAGCGTTTACGAGCAGGTGGCCGCATTGTCGTCAATGCTGCAACAATCGAGACTCTTGCTACAGCCTATGAGACGCTTCGTTCCCTTCAATTCACTGTGTCAGTTTCATTAGTGCAGACAGCGCGAAGCAAAGCGATTCTCCAATTGACGCGCTTTGAAGGTATGAATCCAGTGTACTTAGTTACAGGTGTGCAAAGTGAAAACGGGGATGGTGATCACGGTGAGTGAACGATTGACAGGTACATTGTACGGAGTGGGGGTTGGACCTGGAGATCCGGAACTTCTCACCATTAAAGCTTACCGCTATCTCAAAGAGTGCCAGGTGATTGCTTACCCTAAAAAACGTATGGGTGGACGAAGCTATGCATTGGATATTGTTGAACTCTATGTGAATCCCCAGGAAAAAACGATGCTTGGACTCATTTTCCCAATGACTAAAGATCAGTCTGAACTCACTGCCAGGTGGAATAAGACAGTAGATGAAGTAACAGCGCATTTGTTAGAACAACGGGATGTAGCATTTGTCACTGAAGGCGACCCAATGCTTTATAGCACATTTATTCACATGGCAAGGTTGTTAAAAGAGCGCTTTCCGGATATTCCAATTGTCACAGTACCTGGCATATCGTCTGTAAATGCTGCTGCATCTAGATTATCTGTGCCGCTTGCAGATGGCGATGAGGTGGTAGCAATCGTTCCTGCAACTGAGGATATGGCAGGTATGCGAGAAAGACTACGTGATCATGATTGTGTTGTTTTTTTAAAGGTAGCTAAAGTATTGGATCCGATGATTCAATTGCTTGAGGAGATGAAGTTAGTGGATTGTGCGATGGTCGTAACTAAAGTGACTTCAAGTGAAGAAGTTGTGTGGCGTAATGTGCGCGATCTTCGAGGAGCAGAATTAAATTATCTGACGCTTATGGTGGTGAAAAAATCATGTTAGACAATAAAGTATATATCGTAGGTGCGGGACCTGGTGATCCAGAACTCATAACTGTGAAGGGATTACGCATACTGCAAGAGGCTGATGTAGTGATATATACGGATAGTTTGGTATCAGAGGAGCTAATAGCACAGGCCGGAAAACATGCGATGATTGTGAAGAGCGCAGGAATGGATCTTGTGCAAATTGTAGATTTAATGGTAACCCATGTGCAAGCGGGACAAAGTGTGGCACGCGTACATACAGGTGATCCAGCGGTATATGGAGCTATTCTTGAGCAGATGGCGTTGTTGCAGCAATTAGGGATAGGTTATGAGATGATCCCTGGTGTCAGTTCAGTTTTTGCAGCAGCTGCAGCTCTTGGGGCAGAATTGACCGTTCCTGATCTTACGCAAACGGTTATTCTCACGCGCGTGGGCGGGAGAACGCCTATGCCGCCTCGTGAAGATTTGCGATCACTTGCAGAACATCATTGCACGATGGCATTTTATCTCTCTGCAACCCTTGCAAAAACCATTGTTGATGAACTTCTTTTGGCCGGATGGGATAAAGAAACTCCTGTTGCAGTGGTGCAAAAAGCCACATGGCCAGAACAAAAGATCATTCGCACGTCGTTAACGGGGCTCATTCGCTCGATGGGAGATCAGCATATCTCCAGTCATGCCATGATCTTAGCAGGATGGGCGCTTGATCCACAATTATTGCATACCACGGAGCATCGGTCAAAGCTCTATGATAAGACCTTTACTCATCGGTATCGAAAGGGTGTGGCAGACGTTTGAAACAGAGTTTTGCAGTAGTCGCCATAACCAAACATGGGACAGCGCTCGCTCGCAAACTACATGCACAGTGGCCGAGTGTGGATGTGTATTATTCCAAAAAATTTCTGCATGGCGATGAAGAGACACTTGGCATAGTTGCATTTGATGAATCGGTCATGCAACTGTTGCCAAAGCTTTTTACAAGCTACGAAGGGATCATTAGCATCATTTCACTTGGAGCGATGGTGCGCATGATCGCGCCATTGTTAAAAGATAAGAAAACAGATCCTGCGGTTGTAGTCATCGATGATCGTGGGAACTACGTCATTAGTGTATTATCTGGGCATCTCGGTGGGGCAAATGAACTGACCCGTACGGTGGCTCAGATGCTAAAGGCAACACCCGTGATTACGACTGCATCTGACGTGAGTGAAACGATTGCAGTAGATTTACTGGGACGGAATTTAGGCTGGGAGATCGAAGGATTTGATCAGGTGACAAGAGTGAGTGCAGCGATAGTCAATGAAGAACCTGCTGTCGTCATTCAGGAATCTGGTGAACGCAATTGGTGGACATACAATAAACCGCTACCTTCGCACATCCATGTCGTTCGTCATTTGGATGAAGCAAAAGATGAACAGTATCACGCTGCTCTGTGGATCACTCATCGTGTATTGACGGAGAAGGAGCTTACAGCGTGTTCACCAGCAGCCGTGTTGTATAGGCCAAAAGTGTTGGTGCTTGGTATTGGCTGCAATCGCGATACGACAGCCGATGAGATTGAACGGGTGATCTCTGATACGTTAGCTACACATCAGCTAGCGATGACAAGCGTTCGCAATGTTGCTACTATTGATCTAAAGGCACATGAACCAGGTCTTCTTTCAGTATGCACCACTCATCATTGGCCACTTGTCACGTATACGGCAGCGGAATTAAACGAGGTACCATTAGTGCATCCATCAGAAACCGTGTTTCGCTATGTTGGTGCGTACGGTGTGAGTGAACCTGCTGCTTTGCGCTCTGCAAAAGCACAAGACTGGCTGATTGAAAAAGTTAAATCAGGCAATGTAACACTTTCTGTATGTCTAGTTCACGTTACAGATTAATACGGATTGTACGTAGTTTACGAGAGGGCGTGAACAGAGCACAGTGGAACGGAAAAGTAACAAGCATCACAATTTGAAACAAACATTCTCTCTCTTGGATTTAAGTAGTTTATCTATTTCTAGCGTTGGACCAGCCTTTAGTATCTCAGCAGCTGCTGGAGTGATGGTTGCGTACAGTGGCATCTATAGTTTACTTGCTATTTTACTTGTGGCCATTCCGTTTATTTTATCTTCGTTTATTTTTCGCGTTCTCAATCAACATTTCCCACACTCAGGTGCATCCTATCATTGGTCTGCACGTGTGATTGGCGCCAAGGCAAGTCGCTTTCAAGGATGGGTAATTATTCTTGCGTATTTCACATCACTCCCACCGATTGTTATTCCTGCTGCGCAATATACAATAGCTTTGGTTCATCCAGGTTGGCAAAATAACGTATGGGCGGAATTAGCCATAAGTACATTTTGGTTAGTGTTTGCATTAGTTCCGCTTCTTTCTGGAGCAAAACCGACTGCGAGGATCACACAAGTTTTTTTAGTTGTTGAAGTGCTATTTTTAATAGTATTTGCTGGGCTTGGGATCACGTTGTTACCACACGCCCATTTTCCAGCATGGCACGGCAAGTTTCCTGTTGCCGGAATTTTATTGACCATGGTTGTCGCAACGACGATTCTCGATGGTTGGGAAATTGATAGTTATGCATCGGAGGAATCTTCAAAGCCAAAGCAAGATCCGGGACTAGGCGGAATTATCGGTGCCATGATTGCACTGCTCATCTATGCAGTATTGTTTCCTCTGATAATTGGGGAAACACCAATATCTGCACTAGCAAACTCACCTGATCCGATGGTAGCTTGGATCAATCATGTAGGGCCTTTTTTGCCATCGATGTTGCGCAAGTCTATACTTATTCCTATCTTAGCATCTACTGCTGGATCGCTGTGGTTAACTGCTTTCATCTTAATTCGAGCTCTGTATGCCATGGGGCGTGACCGCTTATTGCCGCAATCATTTGCTACGCTCAATCGGCATGGATCACCTGCTACGGTTACACTCATCGTCTTTGCTTTACTCTTTATGATTACTATTTTACAGTTGTTTGTGACCTCTTTAGCCACATTTTTTGCTATTATTTTATCAGCAGCAGGCTTCTTTCTTACGTTAGAATTTACACTTGATAGTTTTACCGCATCCATTTTTTTGTGGCGAATGCATCGACATCGTCATGTAAGTGATATGAAATGGCACACTCATCGACTGATGGGGATTAGTTCTATTTTCACGACAGTGTACTTGGCAGCAGTTTTAGTTGCCTTTCTTGTGTTAAGTCCGAAGATCATCTCTCCGTGGTCAGATTATGCTGTCTTATTTTTATTGATACTAGGGATCATCTTTATGCTGATTCCAAGAAAACAATCGCACGTAGTATACACAGTAGAATTCGAAGAAGAAGGTACAGGAACTACAGTATCTATCTAGCATAGATAGATACTGTGTGATCTCAATGTTTTTGATGGGAGGAAAGCATGAATCAACCACGATTGCTTCTAGCAGGTACGCATTCAGGCGTTGGAAAAACGACCTTTACACTTGGTCTCTTGGCCGCTTTGCAAAAAAGAGGATTAGCCGTTCAAGGTTTTAAAGCAGGTCCTGATTATATCGACCCTAGTTATCACACCGCAGTTACAGGAAGAGTGTCTCGCAATGTTGACCGCATTATGCTAGGAGATGAGGTCGTTTTAGAGATTTTTATGCGCGCGAGCAGAGGCGCAGATATCTCAATGATTGAAGGCGTGATGGGGCTTTACGATGGCCGCGATGCGCAATCAGATCGCGGGAGTAGCGCGGATCTTGCCATGTTACTGCAAGCTCCCATTGTGCTTGTCATCGATGCAAGTGGCATGGCTCGTAGTGCCGCAGCCCTTGTTTTAGGGTATCAGAAGTTTTTGGATGGAGTTCCCATTGCGGGGGTTCTTGTCAATCGGGTAGGGAGTGAGGGCCACTATCGTCTGGTTCAGTCTGCAATTGAACAAATGTGTGGACTTCCTACAGTGGGCTATCTTGAAAAGATGACAGAAGTGTCGATGCCAGAGCGGCATTTAGGTCTTATTCCGGCACTAGAACGCGGGGAATTACGACCTCTATTTGATCAACTTGCACAGCGTGTAGAGGCAACTGTAGATATTGCTGCACTACAAGTCATTGCGCAGTCTGCGCCTGCTATACAAGAACCGTCAAAAACTATTTTCAAACGTAAAACAGCGTGGGCAATTACCAAAATTGCCATTGCTAAAGATTCCGCTTTTAACTTTTATTATCCAGAGAACTTAGAGCTCTTACAACTAGCCGGAGCAGAGCTTGTCTACTTTTCACCGCTTGCAGGAGAATTACTTCCAGAAGATGTAGATGGGCTCTATATTGGTGGTGGATTTCCGGAAGAGTTTGCACACGACTTAAGTCTACAAACTGCTGTGATGAGTCAATTGCGCGAGCGCATTGAAGCTGGGTTACCAACCTTTGCGGAATGTGGTGGCTATATGTTTTTGGCAAAAGAGTTGATGGATCGTACAGGCAATTCGTATCAGATGGTAGGTGTTCTAGACGCAAAAGTACAGATGCATGCACGTCTTGTCGCGCTTGGATATCGGGAAGCAACAGCACCTGTCGATCAATTGCTATTGGCAAAAGGTGAGATGGTAAAGGGACATGAGTTTCACTACTCGACATTGACGTACGAGAGAGAGCAAAGTACGCCTGCGTACGAGGTGACAGGATTGCGCGGTAAAAAAATGGACGGATTTGCATCGGAGACGTTAGTAGCAGGGTATACGCATCTTCATTTTGCCTCCAATCCAATGGTTGCGACTCGCTTTGTGGCCTCTTGTGTGGCATATCAGCAACAGCGGATCGCGAAGTAGAAGGAGGGGTTGTGGATGGGAGTGCAACATGGAGCAAAAGGAATTATGTTTCTTGGGACGGCATCGAATGTTGGCAAGAGTACACTCTCTACTGCGCTGTGCCGAATTCTAGCGCAAGATGGGTATCGGGTGGCTCCATTTAAGGCACAAAATATGTCACTGAATTCAGCTGTTACGCCATCTGGACGAGAAATAGGGCGTGCGCAAGCGGTTCAGGCAGAGGCTGCGGGAATTTTATCAAATGAACATATGAATCCTGTATTATTGAAGCCGACAGGTAGTAGTCGATCTCAAGTTGTTGTACAGGGACGTGTAAAAGAGACCATGTCAGCACGTTCCTACTTTCAAAGTAACAAAAGTGAATTGTGGCAAGCAGTTGTGGAGTCCTATACGTTCCTAAAAGAACGATATGATGTGATCGTGATGGAAGGTGCCGGAAGTCCGGTTGAAATGAACTTAAAGTCACGCGATATTGTCAATATGCGGGCTGCGATGATGGCTGATGCGGATGTTTTTCTCGTCGCAGATATTGATCGTGGGGGCATTTTCGCCTCGGTCGTAGGTACACTGTTGCTGTTAACGGAGGAAGAGCGGGCGCGTGTCAAGGGGATCATTGTCAATAAATTTCGCGGCGACCCTAAGTTGTTTGAAGATGGAGTGCGTTTACTTGAAGAGTATGCAAAAGTCCCTGTTTTAGGTGTCATACCACACATCGCTGATTTGGGAATTGAAGAGGAAGACTCACTTGGGTTAGAAGAGGATCGTTATCACCATGTGAAGGCACATACAAGAGAGGATCAAGTACCTGACGAACAGCGAGTACATATTGGCATCATACATTTACCTCATATTGCGAATTTCACGGACTTTGATCCACTATTTCTTGAGGCTGAGGTGTCTGTCACTTTTTGTACTAAAGTAGAAGATCTTATAGGTGTAGATGCAATTATTCTGCCTGGAACGAAAAACACAATGGAAGACTTGCGTTTTTTACATGAGTCTGGACTTGCAAAAGCGATTACTCAGCACGCAACAAAGGGTGTATCAGTGCTTGGTATTTGCGGTGGGTTGCAGATGCTAGGTGAGCGAGTAATGGATCCCCATCATCATGAATCAGAGGATTCAGTGATACCCGGGCTTCACTTATTTCACTACGAGACGACAATTACCGATGAGAAACGCACAGAACTTGTGCGTGGAGAACTGCAAGGAGTATTTGCAGGAATTTTTGTACATGGTTATGAAATTCACATGGGTAAAACAGTGGGTGACAAAGATCAAGCATTTGCTTTAGCTAAAAGCGATCGTGATATAACGATGATCGAAGATGGAGCACAGTCACTGGATGGTCGCTATATTGGAACCTATTTGCACGGAATTTTACACAATGATCACTTTCGTGTGATATGGTTGAATCGCTTGCGAGCTGTGCATGGGTGGAAACCATTGGAGCATACGGTGTTAACGAGTGAAGTGCGGGCACATGCATATGATCGGTTGGCTTCAATCGTGCGAGAGCATCTAGATATGAATGTAGTATATCAACTACTTAAACAAGATTCTAAGCGAGGAGAGAACTGTATATGAAAATTTATACGCGTGGTGGGGATAAGGGAAAAACGGCGTTGATTGGTGGCGAACGTCGGTTTAAAGATAATGCACGAGTTGAGGCTTATGGTGCGGTCGACGAAGGCGGTGCGTTTATCGGACTTGCAATGACTGAACTCGATGCCACTCGCGATGCCGATATCATTGCATTACTGCAAAAAATTCAACAAACGCTATGGGATGTGGGGGCAGACCTCGCGCGACCTGCAAACATCGAACGTCCATTTCGCACCGTAGATCATGCGGCAGATGAACTTGAACCGTTGATTGATGAGTATAAAGAACAGGCTGATCGTTTGACTAAATTCGTCTTGCGTGGTGGGAATAAAGGTGCGGCTTCACTGCATGTCGCGTGCACAGTGATCAGAAGAGCAGAACGACGTGTTGTTGCTCTGATGCAGCAAGAGGATATTCATCCAGTCACCTTAAAGTATATCAACCGCTTATCTGATCTGTTATTTGTTTTAGCACGTGCTATCAATGCTCGTGAAAACCATGCAGAGATTGAGTATGAGCATAGTCCTACCGTATTTCATGATAAGCCCCAAAAGGTGAGAGAGTAATTAGTATTTCTAAAAAGTGTTGTTCATGTAGAGTATTGATTTCTATAGGGTACTACAACTAAAGGTTCAATGAGTGACAATGCATTGGAGATGAGCGCGGTGGGCGCATCACAGTATGGAGCGTTTCTACAACTTGTCGATAGTAAGTGTCTTGTAGTGGGTGGGGGAACAATTGCCGTTCGCAAAATACAAGGATTAGTGGAAACGGGAGCTCATCTTGTCATAGTCAGTCCAGAGCTTGATCCGCGACTTGTGGATGTACTTCTAATGGGTACACATACACATATTAAACGATGTTATGAAGCACATGACGTATTAGGGATGCGACTGGTTTTTGCAGCTACCAATGATGCAGATGTGAATGCACGCGTGGCACAAGATGCAAATGCACAGGGGATTTTGGTTAATGTCGCCGATAATCCAAGCCTTTGTTCATTCATGGTACCCTCTGTTATTGCGCGAGGTGATGTCAGTATTGCTATTGGATCAGCAGGTCAAAGTCCAGCACTGACGCGAGCTCTCAAGCAATATTTAGAGCCCCTATTGCCTATTGCAATAGGGGCACTTGCTCGCTATCTAAGTAGCTTGCGCGAGCAGATCTTAAGTCTTCATCTGCCTGAACATGAACGGCATGAATGGTTAAAACGCTTGATTTCAGTGGAGATGCTAGAAGCTTGGCGGCAAGGGGATCATACGAAATTAGAAGCAACAATACAACAAGTATGTAATCAGTATGGTTTAGTCGTGGCACCTCTTCCTAAAGCGATTGATGAGTATCACCATAGCAAGCAAATAGTAGAATAGGAGAAAGCAGATACATGGGAACGACTATATTGTTAATCATCGTGATCATTTTAGAGATATGGCTCGTGTATGCGACTATTATGAAACAACGTATCCATGGGACACATCAAGAAACAGATCGATTGATGCGCGAGATACGTGACGAGTTCTTGCGCAGTCGTACTGAGACACTAGAGGCTGCACGGCGAGATCGCGAGGAGATCGGGTTACTGTTGCAACGACATGATAAGGCATTACAAGATGCCATTATGCGTCAGAGTGATCGAATGCAAAACGGCTTTGAAAGTGTTTCCCATACGCTTTCAAAAGTATCACATGAACAGCGTGTGGAACTCACGCAACGTCTTGATCGCTTGACAGAAGTGACAGAGGTTCACTTGAATAGTGTGAAAGAGACGATGGACAAACGTTTACAAACTATGCTTACTAACAATGAACAAAAGCTTGAACAAATACGTGTAACAGTGGATGAAAAATTGCACCAAACGTTAGAGCAACGATTGGGTGAGTCATTTAAACTGGTTTCTGAACGCTTGGAACAAGTGCATAAAGGACTCGGTGAGATGCAGTTACTCGCAGGTGGCGTTGGTGATTTAAAACGCATTATGACAAATGTTAAGATGCGCGGTACATGGGGAGAAGTACAGTTAGGCAATTTGCTTGAACAAATCTTAACCATCGATCAGTATGCGTTAAATGTCGCAGTCAATCCAGAACATCAAGAACGAGTTGAATTTGCGTTGCGACTTCCTGGTAAACGAGCAGATGAAATACCTGTGTGGTTACCGATTGATGCTAAGTTTCCTGTAGAAGACTATCAACGTCTCATGGATGCGCAAGATACAGGCGATATAGTGCAAACCGAAGAGGCGGCAAAGGCGCTCGTGCGTCGCGTTCGCGATGAGGCGAAAAAGATCCACGATAAATATATTTGTCCACCTCACACGACAGATTTTGCTCTATTATTTGTGCCGACAGAAGGACTTTATGCAGAGATCATTCGCCGTCCTGGTTTGCTCGAAGAGCTACAACGAACGTATCGTGTGGTTGTTACAGGGCCGACAACCATAGCTGCGATTTTAAATAGCTTGCAGATGGGATTTCGTACATTAGCGATTGAA
Organism: Sulfoacidibacillus ferrooxidans; assembly: GCF_022606465.1. Taxonomy (NCBI): domain Bacteria; kingdom Bacillati; phylum Bacillota; class Bacilli; order Caryophanales; family Alicyclobacillaceae; genus Sulfoacidibacillus; species Sulfoacidibacillus ferrooxidans. The sequence continues at coordinate 63,812 of NZ_JALBUF010000003.1, read as the reverse complement.
AAACGTTCTTCAGAAGTGTGGATTACACTTGGAGCAGTAAAAACGGAGTTTTTAAAGTTTGGAGAAGTATTAGCAAAAGTGAAAAAGAAAATTGACTCAGCGAGTTCGGAATTTGGACAAGTAGAGCGGCGCACACGAGTGATTACAAAAAAATTGCACGACGTGGAGTCACTACCTGAAGGACAAGCAACAGAATTCATTGATGACTCTCTACTAGTATTGGATGAAGATCAAGATAGCGACTAAACCAACTATTGATGAAAAGAAGTGAGATACCGATCACTTGTTTTCATCAATAATGATATAAATATACACGTATTTTGGACCGTGAACACCTATTGTAGAATCCATTTCAATATCAGAAGTACGGCTGGGACCAGTGATAAAATTTACAGCACTTTTCATCTTCTCTTTTTGTAGATCTAAAAGAACGCTCGCAGCACGTAAATGGATGCGTTTATAGGGTACAAACGCAACATGCACAGGTGGTAAGAGGCTAACGGAACGACCACTCTGAGCATCTCCGATGACTACTAGGGATCCCGTTTCAGCTATGGCGTATGGCGCTGAAGTAATGCCAAGCGTTGCTTGTGCAATGGTAGCTTTAGTTATCTCTTTTTCTTCTCCCCAGGTGTACAGCACAACACCGCGATCTTGCAAAACCTTGTCTAAGTCAAGTGAATGTAGCCATGGATCTTCCCATTTGATTGCAGACTGGATATGATGCTCGATGATGAGTTTGTCTAATGCATTTGGAGCTTCACTCAGAGAGATGATGGCTCCATGACCTCCAACTTCTTCAAGCTCACGGCAAAAAATCTCCGCTAAGTGCATCCAATCTTGTGGATCGAGTGGGTCATTTACTAGTTGCTTTTGTAATAATTGTGCAGACCAAGTGGGCGTAGATGTGGGTAAGGAACTATGCACGAGTCCTTCACTACCTACTAAATTTCTCTTTGGTGCTTCTGTAGGGACTGTATTGCGTCCTAATCGTTTTATAATTTTATTCATAAATTCTGATTCACTTGTTGGTGTCATGTCCGTCCTTACTCCTTTCGCGCCACGTGTGGTAATTTTTCTGTGATTTGATCGATGACTAGACCTTTTGCAAAACGTTCGCGAAAGGTGAGTGGACTTAATCCGTCAAGACTTCTAGTTTTTGACCAACTAGATAAAATAGGAATAGATGAGTGGAATTCTCCATTTTTCATCAACCATTTCTGTACAGACCGTAGAGAGCGTACAGCTAAACGATAGTTCTTAGGACTTGCAAATGTTTTTTTATATATTTGAAATGCGAGTCGTTCAGCGGGTGGTGTAAAACCTCGTGACACATTGCGTGCTCGCAGTTTTACAAGCATGTCGTGAAGTGGAATTTTTACAGGACACGCTTCATAACAGGCACCACATAGGCTAGATGCATAGGGCAGCTCAGCCGATTCTGGATCGTCGCGCAATAGTGGAGTGAGGACTGCACCAATGGGACCAGAATACACGGATCCGTAAGCATGACCTCCGATTTGTCGATAGACGGGACACACATTCAGACACGCACCACAGCGAATACACTGTAAAACTTCCTGAAAATCAGGATCTCCAAGCGATTGACTACGTTGATTATCGAGAATAATGAGGTGGAACTCTTTGGCTCCGTCTAATTCATCATGTGCGCGGGGGCCTGTGACAAGGGAGACGTAGCTTGTTAATTGTTGGCCTGTAGCACTGCGAGGGAGTATATTCATAAATACTTCTAGATCGGCAAGTGTTGGTAGGACTCGCTCCATCCCCATAACGGCAATATGCACAGGTGGAAGGGTTGTAACCATACGTCCGTTTCCCTCGTTAGTAAATAGACAGACAGTTCCTGTTTCTGCAATACCAAAATTGCAACCAGTAATGCCAATTTCAGCTTCAATGAATTTTTGTCGCAATACTTCGTGTGCGTAATCGTTTAAGCTTGGTGTGTCAGATGCGATTTTTCGATTAGCTACTTGGCTAAATAAATCTGCGATTTGTTCGCGTCCTTTATGAATAGCAGGCGCAATAATGTGGGATGGGGTTTCGTGAGCTAGTTGAATAATGTATTCACCAAGATCTGTTTCTACAACTTCAACACCCATTTGTTCTAATGCATCATTGAGGTGCAGTTCCTCTGTAACCATAGATTTTGATTTAATCACTTTGGTCGCATGATGTGATTGGATCACGCCTTGAATTGCTTCTACCGCATCCGTTGTATCTGCACAAAAATACACATGACCGCCGCGCCTGCGAACTTCACTAGCAAGCTGTGTAAGATAGTAGTCTAGGTTTGATATAACGTGTTCACGAATCTCACGTCCTCGCTCACTCCACTGTGCAAAATCAATCTTCGTAAGTGCCTGTGCTTTTTTCGTGCGCAAGCGATCTGTTGCGATATTCACTGCATGATGTAAATGATCATCTGTAAGGGCATGTGTAATTCGTTCGTCAAATTGTTTATTCACTTGATGTTCACCCCTTCCCGATTATCTAAGATCGGTAGGTCAGATGAGGCTCGATCTAGAAATTGTGCAAGATGCATAGTGGGGATATGTGTATTCATGTGCTTCATTCGCCCAGCAATATTCATTAGACACCCCATATCAAGACCGAGGAGGAGTTGTGCGGAAGTCTCTGCAATATGAACGACTTTTTCTGTGGCCATGGCAGTTGAAATGTGCGGCATTTTTACTGCAAACGTACCCCCAAATCCACAACACAGTTCAGCAAAAGGGAGATCTACTAACTGTAATCCTTCAACATGTCGCATAAGACGATAGGGGGAATCCGTGACACCAAGTAAACGCATTCCATGACACGATGGATGGTAGGTTGCTGAAATATGTGCTTTTGCTCCAATGTCCTCTACTTTTAATACATCAACAAAAAATTGCGTCCATTCATAAGTGCGTTGTGTCAATTTTTTTATTCTATCAAGTTGTTTATGGTCACCTTTAAATAAAATAGGATAATCATGAATGACCATCGCTGCGCAAGAGCCGGAAGGCGTAACAATGTATTCGCTATCTGCAAATGCAGTAAGCCACGTCTTAGCAACCTCGCGAGCCTCTTCAAAATATCCAGAATTAAATGCAGGTTGTCCACAACACGTCTGACCCATCGGAACATCCACTTGAATACCTTGTCGTTGCAATAAGTGGACGAGACTTTCTGCGACTTCAGGAAACATGGTATCTACAAGACAAGTAATAAAGAGAGAAACTTGCACCAGTTCACCAACTTTCCATGATGTGATTAAGTAATTACATCTATGCATGTACTCATGTATACTAAAAAAGCCTGTTCAAAAAGGGTGCAGGTAAGACCCGCGCAGTGCAAGGAAGCAAGCCAAGAATGTGGACTGAGCGTACGTTTTGGGTACGTGAGGGAGCGTTCTTGGCGCTGACGCTACCATGTGCCGGGGAGTTCTGACCCCTTTTTGAACAACTTCTAAAAAGTGATCATTTGCGATGTTGATCTAAAAACTCTACAATGCGCCGATAGGCAGCTATTTCATTGGCTTTTTTCATAAATCCATGTCCTTCGTCGTCGAATACGAGATACTCTACTTCTACTTGGCGATCGCGTAAGGCTTGAACAATTTGGTCAGATTCAGCTTTTACTACGCGTGGATCATTGGCACCTTGGACGACTAACATAGGCTTTGTCATACCATCGAGATAGGTAATAGGGGAGTCGTTGGTTAAACGTTCTTTATCTTCCACAGGATCTCCTAACCATTGTTTCATCATTGGTTTCCAAAAATCAGGAACAGAGTTCAAGAAGGTAAATAAGTTTGCAGGACCAAAAATATCTACACATGCTTGAAAGTAATCTGCGTGGCGTCCATGCAAGAGTAGCGTCATATAGCCACCATAGCTTCCTCCAACTAAGAATAGTTTATCGCGATCTGCGCGCCCTTCCTGAAGTAGCCATTCCATACTTTCAATCATGTCGAGACGAGGACCATGTCCCCAATCACCTTCTACTTTTTGCATAAATGCAGCGCCATACCCGGCACTTCCGCGAAAGTTCGGAGCCCAAACATTATATCCTCTACTGCATAAAAATTGAAAAAAAGGTCGAAACATGCGACGTTCAGATGCTTGTGGTCCACCATGTGGCCAGACAACGGTATATCCGTTTGCTGTTTCTTTGTGTGCAGGAAACCACAAAGCTTCGATCTCTAGTCCATCAAATGACTGAAAATGTACAACTTCTGCTGGTATAAGTTGATCACGCGCCATGCCCATCACGCGATTATTTGTCAGCATGGTCCACGTACCATCTGGGGAGCGCTTGTATAAGTTAAATGGATCGACATCACTTCGCCCTAGAATATAAAGTGTTCCACTATCCCCCACTTTTAAATTTTCAACAACCGCTACAGGAGACTCGATCAAAGAAGCTTTTTTGGTTTCCACATCGAATGTGTATAAATGATCTTCTACTCCACCATGTGCAACAAAATATACAGTGTGGGTCGACTCATGAACAGCCAACATGCCGATATCTACATTTTCTAAAGTGTGTAGTGTGTGAAACTGTTTTGTTGCCATCTCAAATGTAGCGAGATAGGTTCGATCAGAGTTGAAGTTTGTGGAGAAAATATACTGATCAAAGAGGTATGCGCCATGTAAAACGACATGTGGCACAGTGGGATCGGGAGTTAGACTATGAACTTCTCCAGCCATGTGGAGGAATGCTGGAATAAAAGTGTTAGCATATGCCTTTTGTGTGATAAAACTAGACTCATCTGGAGCAACATCGGAAAGCTCAGTAGCTCCCCCTTCACCGATATACAAAGTGGATTCTTCCCCACTGCTTATCGTATAGACATACCCATTAAGAAAATTGTGATTTTCTTTATCAGAACAATAGTACACTCGGTTCCCGTCTTTTGAAAGAGCACAAAAATAATGACGTCTGCCTTCAAATGTTCGAAGTGGGGTGAGTGCTCCGCCATTTGGTGGTAGGATGTACATTTGGATGTTTTCATCGCCATCCTGATCGAAACCAGCCAAAAGGTACCGATCTTGTGGGTCGAAACGGATATAAGCAGGAGTTTGATCCACATACGACAGTGGATATGGGAACGAGTTTGGTAAATCCATTCCCCAAATATTATACTTACCGTTCAAGTTGGTGCTAAATGCAATTTTAGTTTCTGCTTTGTTGACTGTAAATCCAGTAATGGCATATGTACGGAAAAATTCGTCAATATCAGGCCGAGAAAATTGAATCATGTGACTATCCCCTCTCTACTTATACTTTTGTATTCTTCGTAAATAAAAAAAGTCCTGCTTCGCTTCCCATTGTCAAATGGATCTATCGATCCAATAGGAGATTAAAATAGTGGTTATTTAATCCATTGTAGTTTGTTATAATCTAAGTGCGAAAGGGGTCGATGAGATGTCTACGACTAAGGAAACATTTGATCAACTAAATACCGCACTACAAGCTGATCCGAGAAAAGTCAGTGGTCTAGTGGCTGTGTATCAGTTTAATTTGGAGGGCGAGGATGGTGGTACTTATCAAATCATTTTAAAACCAGATTCGGCTTATGCACAAGAAGGGGCAGTAGAAACAGCAAATTGCACACTGACGATTGCGGCAGAAGATTTTAAGGAGATGATTGCAGGCACATTGAGTGGAACGACTGCATTTATGTCTGGAAAACTAAAAATTGATGGAGATTTATCTTTAGCGCTTCGGTTAGAAACTGTGTTACATGCGTATTCACAGCGATAAAAGGCACAACCTTTTGAACAGTAAAATAACACAAGATACCTGTGTAGATCTTTAGGAGGTGAAAGGATGGCAGGAGTTAGGCAAGTCATTAGTACCTTGAGTAATGATGGAAAAGAAGTGATGGGTGCCAATATTTTGGCCTATCATTATCCGGATAACAGCATTATTAATGGGTCATTATTGACAGTGGAGAGTAATCATTTTGGAGTATTAAAGTCGCGTGGGGCTATTTTAAATGTGTATGAGACAGGACAATTCACGATCCAAACGCCTGATCGACCTTTGATTGGCGCGTTTCAACAGGCCTTTTTTGGAGGAACGAGTCCTTGGCAATATGAGGTACTTTATATCAATCGTGCAAAATTAATTTTGGAAGCAAAAGGTGTGGCCTATTCGCGAGAAATGGCTGAAATGGGTTACCATGTAAGCTGCTACGTTCACGTTGATTCAAAAGAAGATGCATTAAAGTTAGTTCAACACATGCCATTTTCTGGACACTATGTAACTACTGCCGAAGTGAATGAGTATACGACTCCAGTGATTGAACAATCAATCAATAAAATTGTTCAGATGACACCACTTGAACGTGTGAACGAGAAGATGCCTGAAATTTTAGAGTTGATTAAAGATCATTTACAAGAATTTTTGTCCGTGTATGGCTTGACGTTAAATGACGTGAAGGCATTGATTTTCCCACGTGATGAGCGGATGAAGGAATTGATCGCATTGCGTGCCTTTGGTCTCTCTGAGATTGATGCAGTGCGCTATTATACGGCGATGATGATGGCACAAAATGGGGTCGTATCTGCACCTAATATGGCTGTTGGCAAGCCGTACTATGTGGGAAATCCGCAAGTGGCTGCCATGAAATCGGTTGCGGGTGGCGATGAGAAGTGAGTGGATTGAGTCGTTATGGAATCTCGCTAAGTCCTAATGATCCCATTTCGTTTATGCTAAAAGGCTGGTTAAATGCATGGAGTTATGATGCAAGTAATCCGCTCAATAGCATACGTGATCGAAGCGTTCAAATACAAAACATTTGCGATGAAGCACTCGCACAGTATATGGTGCAATTGCGGGAACAATTGAGTTTATTGCGTAGACATTTAGAGCAACCAACCCATGAGAATCCCAATCCCATACAAGATGGATTAGAAGCTGTGCAAGATTTTGATCGATATATTCATCGCGTTGAGGCTTTACGCACGAAAATTCGATCATTTTCCCCCCCGCCAAAAGATATGATGTGGCGGGGGAAGGCGGGTAATTTGCTCTTATTCCAACAATTAGAGCAAATAGATCGAGATCTGTTGTTGCAACTAAGTGAGATGAATGAAGAGCAAATTCATGCCATTGAAGAGACACTAGCAAAGCGCAATTTCATCATGCAGCAGTTTTTTTTGCGTGAATAATTAGGGTCTATACCAGAAATGAAAATGCAATGATTGCGACTGAAAGATAAAATGCGATCTCCAGCCATTTTCTTGAACGATTTTGAGCAAGTGTGAATGCTACATATACACAGCGAATGATAATGATTAACAAAGCAAGCTCAATGATGACATGCGGAATCATAATCCCATCTCCTTCGTCATCCAAGTTAGCCCTGCACCCATAACCCTATTGTAAATGTAGTATATTGGGACACTATTCATGAGTGGATTAATGCAACTTGGGTGTCCATCGCACACTTGGATGACGTATGAGGATGTTATTTGCTCAATTGGATAGGGAAAGAGTCGAGTGTTGAACATAAGTGAAACGACTACAGAGGTGATGGTATGACGTATGTTCCAGATGTATCCATAGGGGCGTTTTTACTTGCTACGTCACTTGCTCTGATTCTTGGAGCAGTTATTGGTGCGGAACGACAGTGGCGGCAACGTACGGCCGGATTGCGTACAAATGCTCTTGTTTCGCTTGGAGCTGCTTTGTTTGTGGCTGTAGCAGTCCGTATATCCGGACCGCCTGGGTATGATCCGACGCGTATTGATGCCTATATTATTTCTGGTATGGGTTTCCTTGGGGCGGGGATTATCATGCGTGATGGTGTCAATATACGAGGTATTAACACGGCTGCAACGATGTGGTGCTCCGCTGCAGTTGGGGTTCTTGCAGGAAATCACTTCTATTTAGAAGCAATTGCAGCAACTGGATTTGTTGTAATAGGTAATACGCTCCTAAGACCACTGGCTCGCGTAATGGACCATCACCCCATGGGCCAAGAGAGTGCGGAAGTGGTATCTGCTTTTCGCTTTCGTCTGGTTAGTAAGTCTTCGGAGGAAGCTCACGTTCGGCTTTTACTTGCACAGTCCCTTTCGGCACCAGGTCTTCACTTACGATCACTTCGAAGTGAACATTTAGAGGATGGGATGGATCACGTACAAGTCGAGGCAGATATTGAACGGAGTGGAACTGACAACGTATCCATGGAGCAACTTGTAAGTCGCTTGAGTCTCGAACCATCTGTTACTGCGGTTAGTTGGACAGCAGTAGATAGCTAAAATGGACATGAATAAATATGCCAGTACAATACATTTTGAGTAATAACGTGAATGTGTGCGCGATGTAATCTCTGTATAGTATCATTTTCAAAAATCATACATAAAATTTACGCGTTATTTTTTGTATGTTCACTCATCGTATACATTGAAATTGTATCATTCTATGTAGATTCACGAATAATGTTGAAGGACTCTTTTCTAGAAAATGAAAAGACTACTTATGTGGAGGTGTTCATATGACGCGGCGCATCGCAGTCATAGGGGATGTGCATTACAGTCTTACCAATAGTCTACATGGGGAAGATAGAAAACTTTTTTATCACGGTTTGTTAGATGTGTTTTTTTCTACGAAGGCAGATCTTCATGTTGCATTAGGGGATATCTCTCATAACGGGACACATGAAGAATGGGAGGAGTTTATCTCTTTAGCAAAACACTTAGCGGCTAAACACAACTGTAACTTTCAATTGATCATTGGTAACCATGATACACTTCATTATACAAAAAGTGAGATTGTAGCACTCACGAAACAACCTCTCTATTCAATGATCGAATGGCAAGATCTTCGAATCATTTTACTGGATACTACAAAAGAATGTTCTCCCCTAGACTGGGGCGGGGAAATTGACGAAGTACAATTGCAGTGGCTACGCTCACTCCGTACACATCCGTCAAAGGTAACGGCAATTTTTGCACACCATCCGTTCCCCAATACAACAAGTGGCTCCCATGAGGTGATGATGTCGCTTGCTGAGCCATACGAGATTTATTCTGAACTGTCACAATCAAATTGTCGTGTGATTTATATCAATGGGCATAATCATACGCACAGCGTATTTGCAGATGCCACACTTTGGCCGAAATGGACTTTTGTACAAGCTGCATCGATCTTATCTAGCCCGTCATTTCTGCTAATAGACATTGCTCTTGGCCAATTTCGTTCTTCAACAATCGTGATTGATGATCCAGCCATTCATAGCGCTGCTTATCGCTTGCGCCATGACATGTCACATTATCACCATCCATCTATATGATCGATTTCATCAATTGGTAAATAGTAACGTTAGAATGTAAGAGTTGGGGTACAAGTGCTTGTGACTCCATTTTACATGTACGGATACCTTTGCAAAAACAATATTTGAGTGAAATTGTGGTCAAAATCGAATAAACACGTGGGTCGTGATGGTGTATGATGTTAAGTAAAGCTAACTAAGTTGGCTGCAATTGATACTGCTCAACAGTTTGTAGCATCCTGTTTCTAGAGTGGTTAAATGACATAACTAAGAGGAGATGAAGTTATGTACCAACAAATAAATTCTACAGTGAGAGTTCCTAAAAGCATGATTCTTGCTTATATCTTGTGGTTTTTTCTTGGCAGTCTGGGTGTACATCGTTTCTATCTTGGTCGCGTGAAAAGTGGTCTTGCCATTTTGTTATTAACGTTGCTTGGATCAGCTACAATGGGCATCATTATCGGTTATATATTTCTTGGGATGGTAGGTATTTGGCTATTTATTGATTTGTTCTTAATACCGTGGATGGTCACGATGCCAAAATCACTGATGATTTCATCAACCGTAACAATGATGCATGATCACCGTTTGGATAACGATATTATTGACATAACTCCCAAGGATAAATAAACGGTAAAAGTCACTAATCATTGGCATTTAAAGTTTTATCTACTTTCGTATTAAACGCATAGTTCTCCATAATAAAGGCGGTGTCCATAAGGTACACCGCCTTTATTATGGAGAACTAGAGAAAGATTTATCACATGCGTGAACCGCGAGTGGTTGATGAAGGCGTATCGTTGAAACGCAGAGCTTCTTGTGCACGACGTTTTTCTCGACGACGGTAGGAAGTGCGAGAGATGACGACACTGATTTCATAGAGAATCATCATCGGTACGTCAACACTTAAGTGAGAGACAATTTCAGGTGGACTGATGATGGAAGCGAGAACAATCATCCCCATGTAAGCATATTTACGTGTCTGACGTAATTTTTGAGGGGTTAAGATACCAATCTGTGTGAGAAACATAACGACGACAGGCATTTCAAAAATGAGACCAAATGGAAGCAATAAGTTGACCATGAACGAAAAATAGTTGTCAGCGGTGATCAGCATCTGAAAATTGCCGCTTGCCAGTTGGATTAAAAATTTAAGCAAGATGGGAAAGATCACAAAGTATGCAAAACTAGTACCCACAAGAAACATGATCGAAGCAAAGGGAAGAAGGCCCAATGCCGTTTTGCGTTCGTGGGGAGATAAGGCTGGTTTAATAAACAGCCATAACTGAAGCAACAAAAATGGCAATGCGACGGTCAATGCAACGACACCGGCCACCATAAAATAGACATGAATTACATCGCCAGGTCCAAGTAGCACTAACTTGACGCCACGAAGGGGTAGCGTCAACCAGCGATAAATGTGTGTGACAAGGACAAGTGCCGCAATAAAACAGACAGCGATACCGATGAGCGAATAGATGAGATGTTTTCGCAATTCACCTAGATGTTCAATCACGGTTTGATCGTTGTGTACATTGCGTTTCCACTGTGATAAATTAAATTTCATCCTTCTGTCACATCTTGGACAGGCGTTTCGACCCCACTGTGTACGGGAGTTTTGGCGATCTCGACCGGGACCACGGTGGCCATGGTGACTGGTGCTTCACTGGTTAATTCGTGGGTGGCTGATTTAAATTCTTTGAGTGTTTTACCCATGGCTCTTCCTAATTCAGGGAGCTTGGCTGGGCCAAATAAGATCAGTGCAAAAACAACGATGAGAATAACGCCTGGTATACCGATATTAGAAAACACATGAATGACCTCCCCAGTATGATAGGACTGCCAGAGTACGGACGTTCTCACAACCGTACCCTGGATGAAGCGATGGATTGCGGGACGGATGAATTATCCGTTGTGAATTTGTTGTTGTGTGAGTGGTTTTTTGTTATTGGGATTCCACCCGCCGTTAGAACCGACAGCCTCTTTGACTTGCCAAGAGGAGGGGAGAGCATAAGGACCATCTGAACCACCAGGGAATTGGTTGGGTGTAACAAAGGGAGCTAACCCAGCGGCAATGGCGGCAACAGAAGTACCACCTGATTCTTCAAGGTAAAAGTCGTTAGGTACGTTCAGACCGGCAATTTCGTGGCCTAAGACGCGATGCTCACACTCGACCCCCATAATTTCAGCAGCCAATTGAGCGAGAGCAGGTTGTTTTAAAGGCCCTCCAAATTGATAGACGGCAGCAAGATAGGCTTTAATGAAAGTGCCTTCTAATGCTTCGAGGATCGTTAAGAAGGTTTCGCTAGAAGCAAAGGTACCACTAGGGAAATAAAAGTTGGTAAAAGACGATTGAGCGCCCGCCCCTTTTAAAAGTTCAACGTGGTAATATTCAGCACCGAGAGCACCTTGAAGATAGGGTTTGTTATTACTATTGAGTAAAACACCTATTGGAGAATGCAAACCGGTATAATAAAATGTAGTAGCTAACAGTTCAGCAGTCAAAGCAGCATCAATAATACTCTGGACGGTGTCCGTCGATGTTGCAGCAAAGGCGTCACCATCCAGTAATCCAAAACCTCCAAGAGCTACAGAAGCACTGACGAAACCGGCTTGCTTTAAAAAATGTCTACGTGATGTGCGTTTGTTTTGGTCTTCCACGAAAACTTCACCTCTTCTTTAGGATGAAATGCATTGTCACTCTCTAGTACGTGGTGGTGTGTATCTTGGATCACCAGTACTACATAAATTTTTTTTAATGAACACTACCTTCTCTTCAACGCAATGACTTCATTTCATCTAATTCACACATACAATGCCATGACGCCCTTCCTATTCACGCGTTAAACGGTAAAGTACACTGAGATCCTACATTGTTGTTTCTTGTGTAAGGTAAAAAAAAGATGGATTTAATGATGCCTTAAGATCATTGCAAAAGGTTGAATGGCTGTGAAAAAGTTCGTTGATTACTGTGAACGCATAAGAACGAATAAACGTAATTATTCATAAAATACATGTAAAGATGAAGCGCTAGATGGGATCATTCACACATGTTTATACAAGAATATCCTGTGATCGTTGTGGTACTCTTGGACACAATAATTCCAGAGAGATACGGTGGACCGAATCGCGTATCAGAATGAAATGAGAGATAACGATTCAACATTTGTCAGAACCAACATCTTATTTTGCGGTTTTCTAATGTAATACATAAATATCCAGATTTATAGCAGCTTTAAATAGTTTATAATTACCAGATAACAGTAGATGTTTTATTCGATAATAATTATAATAGACTATGATAAGCTTCTTATTAAGAGAGTAAAGGTGTGTTATGAATGAAACTGTTGCCAATTACTTCTCATCAGTAGGAATACCTACTTTTTTAAAAATGTAAAGGATAAGGATGATTATAATGGATAATATAGAGAAAGTAACAGATGTGATTTTGATTGGTGCTGGAATCATGAGTGCAACTTTAGGTGCACTATTAAAAGAGTTAGTACCGGAATGGGAAATAAAAGTATTTGAAAAACTGGGGGATTCCGGTGAAGAAAGTTCTAACGAATGGAACAATGCGGGAACGGGTCATTCTGCTCTGTGCGAGCTTAACTATACAACTGAAAAATCTGATGGATCTATAGATATTAGCAAAGCTATCGTTATTAATGAACAGTTTCAGCTTTCAAGACAGTTTTGGTCTTTTCTTGTGAAGAGTAATCTCCTTCGGAACCCCAAAGATTTTATCATGCCGATACCTCATATGAGTTTAGTTCAGGGTGAAAAAAATGTTGCTTTTTTGAAAAAACGTTTCGAGGTATTATCAAATCATCCAATGTTTCAAGGGATGGAATTTTCCGATGATCCTGATCAATTGAAAGAATGGATTCCGCTTATTATGGAAGGTCGTACTTCGGAAGAACCAATAGCAGCTACAAAAATTGATTCTGGAACGGATGTCAATTTTGGCGCTTTAACACGCATGCTATTTGATCATTTAAAAAGTAAAGATGTGGAAATAAATTACAATCATAGTGTTGAGGATTTTAAACGTCTTAGCGATGGTTCGTGGGAAGTGAAAGTGCAAGATATCGCTAATGGTACAATTGAAAACCACATGGCAAAATTCGTTTTTATCGGCGGTGGTGGTGGGAGTTTGCCTTTATTACAAAAAACCGGTATTCCTGAATCGAAACATATTGGAGGATTCCCTGTTAGCGGTTTATTTATGGTATGCAGTAATCCGGAAGTTGTAGAGCAGCATCATGCAAAAGTATACGGTAAAGCTAAGATTGGTGCTCCTCCAATGTCTGTGCCCCACCTTGATACAAGATATATCGATAACAAAAGAACATTGCTGTTTGGACCGTTTGCAGGCTTCTCACCTAAGTTCTTAAAAACGGGTTCAAATTTTGATTTGATAGGTTCTGTAAAACCAGACAATGTATTGACGATGTTAGCTGCTGGAGTAAAAGAAATGGCTTTGACAAAATATCTGATTCAACAAGTGATGTTATCGAACGAAGAGCGTATGGAAGAACTACGGGAGTTTATTCCCAACGCTAAAAGCGAAGATTGGGAAGTAATGTCAGCAGGGCAGCGTGTGCAAATTATTAAGGATACTGAGTCAGGCGGTAAAGGGACACTTCAATTTGGTACAGAACTCATTACCTCTGCTGATGGTTCAATAGCTGCATTGCTTGGCGCTTCACCAGGTGCTTCTACTGTTGTACACGTGATGCTTGAGTTGTTAAATAAATGTTTCCCGCAACATATGAAAGAGTGGGAACCTAAGATTAAAGAAATGATCCCTTCTTATGGATTATCACTTGTTGAAAATCCAGAACTTTACAAAGAAATTCATGATTCAACTTCGCAAACACTTGGGCTAAGTGAAAAAGAAACGGTTTATCTATAGGAGGTTAAGAAGTTCCTTGGCTTTAAATGATTTGTTCGCTTGTTTGTAGGGAGTTTTGCGATAGTAGGTACAAAGCTCCACTCATTGCTGTAGTAAGCAAGGAGTGGAGCTAAATAAGGTTTGAACTGTGGATATTCGGGCTCACGAGTCATGTTTTTGGAATTAAGAGAGAAGGAGCTGTTTGGTACTAGTCAACAGACCATGATCATAAGGTTATGCTGTATGTGATACACTGGTGGTATCATTTTCAGTGCGGAAAAGTAAAGGAGATAGGATGAAAAATGATCAATATATACTCCTATGAAAGTCCTCTATTTTGGACTCTGTTTTATGTGTGGTTCATACTGGAGATTTTCTTTGGAGTACGAGCACGTTATCTTCAACGCGGGCAACCTAAAAGGAATCATAATGATCGCGGATCAGGTGCATTGATTATGGGAGGCATGTATATTCTCATAGTAATTTCGATAATCTTTGTTGTTAATCAGATAGGAATTTTACCGATTTGGGCTAGATATATAGGATATTTTCTGATGATTATTGGAATGATCATTCGTTTTTTTGCAATCATTCAGCTAGGGCGGTTTTTTTCACCTACTGTTGGAGTCGTGTCAAACCAAGAGATGATTCAGTCGGGTTTATACCGATCTATTCGGCATCCTGCTTATACTGGTGGATGGATTGCAGCGGTTGGTATCGGATTGAGTCTTGGAACATCGTGGGGGGCATTGCTTTTGGGACTTGGATTATTGCTGATCTATACATATAGAATTCGTATTGAGGAGCAAATGATGATTCAACATTTTGGAAATCAATATACAGAGTATAGGAATCATACTAAAAGGATGTTTCCTGGTATATGGTAACCTGAAAGTTTATCATTACTATAGTCTTCGTTCGCAAAAGTACACAATGATTTAATGACAGATCGTAATGGATGCTTTTACCTCACTTGTGTTCTGCTAATATATGATTACTTAAATGAATGTGGTATATTTGTGATGTCAATGAGTATATTCATTTCATTAGCTTAACTGATAAAAATGTTCCGATATATTATTTTGATTTTATATAAATAGATGTTAATATAAATGTATTATGTAAGTAAGGTGGTGAACCTGCAATGAACCCTCAAGTTCATGAGGTATTTAGAGCTTTAGGAGATAGTAACCGGTTAAAAATTGTCAATGGGTTATTGTTAGAGTGTCAAAATGTGAATGAAATTTCTGAGGGAATAGGACTTTCACAACCATTAACATCACATCATCTGAAAATCCTCAGAGGGGTTGGGATTGTTCGAATGGAGATTCAGGCAACTTTTCGTTACTACTGACTGGCAGATGCAACGATCCGTGAGATCGTTCGATTATGTCAAGAGTTTGTTACTAAATAGTTGGATCAAGAATCTTAGAAAAAGAAAATCATGTGGAGGCGATACAAAGATGATGTGGGGGTATGATGGAATAGCTGAAGGATGGACTTTGTTTCCTGTTGCTGGAGTGGTTATGATGGGATTTATGGTTTTTTTCATGACCAGAATGATGAGACAAAATCGTGGGCATGATCGTAGAGATTATGATGAACAGTCACATTTAGCTCATGAAATTCAAAATCTGCGTCATGAAATTGATGAGTTGAAGCGAAATCAACATAAAGGAGATATATAATGGACAATCAACATGTACTGAATGAACAACAACCGCAATGGGAGCAAGCATTTGCTAAGAACAAGGATATGTTTGGAGAAGCACCAAGTGAAGCCGCAGTGCGTGCTGCCGAGATCTTTAAAAAACATAACCAGACACACATTCTAGAATTAGGAGCGGGTCAAGGGAGAGATACACTGTATTTTGCTCGACAAGGATTTCATGTTCATGTACTTGATTACACGGTTGAAGGTACAGAACGTATTATACAAAAGGCCAGTGAACACGGACTCAGTGATCGAATCACAGTGACTCAACATGATGTGCGAATTCCCTTCCCGCAATTGGATGCGTCGATGGACGGTTGTTATTCCCATATGCTCTATTGCATGGCATTAACAACGGATGAACTACAAAAACTAAATGCACACATTCACAAAATTTTACGACCGGGTGGCTTGAACATCTATACTGCACGGCATATAGGGGATCCACATTATGGTCAAGGGGTCTACCGTGGTGAAGATTTGTATGAAGTAGGTGGATTTATCGTGCACTTTTTTGATCGTGCTAAAGTGAAACAATTAGCAGAGGGATATCGGATAGTAGATATACACGAACTTGAAGAAGGTGGACTTCCAAGGCGATTATTTCAAGTTACTTTAGAGAAAGTCGACATAAAGTAATGGGACAGGGGTGGGTTTGATGAAAACAGCCATCATCGGTGCCATGGAACAGGAAATTATTCTTTTACAAGAAACGCTCGCAGAGCGAGAGACAGTCACGATTCATGGGATAGTCTTTTCCACAGGCTTTATTGGGAAGCAAGAAATCGTTCTACTAAAATCGGGTATTGGAAAAGTGAATGCAGCGATCGGCACAACCTTGCTAAAACAACTATTTAACCCAGATAACGTTATTAATACAGGATCTGCGGGAGGATTTGATCCGTCTTTACATGTTGGGGACATAGTGATTTCTAGTGAAGTAAGGTATCACGATGTGGATGCGACCATTTTTGGTTATGAGTACGGTCAGGTTCCAAAAATGCCATCCATTTTTATGCCGGATTCTGAACTTGTACAGTTAGCATATCGTGCTGCACGACAGGTTATGGGCGCGCACGTGATGAAGGGGCCAATTGCATCTGGAGATTCTTTTATGAATGATCCTAAACGTGTTGCTTTTGTGCGAGAAAAGTTTCCAAACTTATGTGCTGCTGAAATGGAATCTGGAGCCATCGCACAAGTGTGCTATCAACTACAAATGCCATTTGTTGTGATTCGTTCATTATCTGATATTGCTGGTCAAGCGTCGCGAATCACTTATGAAAAATATATTGAAGTTGCATCTGAAAATTCAGCGAATGTAGTGATTAAATTGGTAAAAGAAATGGGCAATGTTATCTTGAGATAAAAGGTAAAAACACTTTTTTTATAATTTTTTATAAATAGCACATCTATCTATTTGTCCTTTTAATCGTTCATCCTTTACGTTAATCTTGTCATATAGTATGAAATCGTGAGGATTCGTGAGAAAATATAATTTGCTAGTGCGAGGTGTATATAAGCTGAAAGTATCAACGATCATCCAATCTAGTTTATTGTTTTTATCTACTTTGGTTGTATTTATTGGATTCTCTCATCAAGTATTAGGTCGTTCGATGGTCAGCGCAAAACAGTCCATACCGCTCATACAGCTACCCGTTTCTCTACCTAATGTACATTCTTTACCAAAGCATGTCTTATTGAATGTTCCAGCGGTCAATCAGTGGCCTGAGCTACCTAATGGTTGCGAGGTTACTTCTCTTTCTATGCTGTTACAATTTGAAGGTATTGACGTAAACAATACGACATTAGCTAATGAAATTGCTCGCGCCCACACACCTAGGAAAATAGTTCATGGTGTAACCGTTCAATGGGGAGATCCCAATGATGGATTCGTCGGATCTATGCGAGATTTTGACGATGGGTATGGCGTCTTTAATGGACCGATTGATGCACTGGCACAGAAATATTTAGGAGCGGACGTGGATGACCAAACAGGACGCTCTAGTAAGACATTATGGGAAGATTTGGCGACCGGACGTCCAGTAGAAGTATGGACGAATGTTTGGTTCGAACATTTACCTAGTTACGATTGGATGACCTGGCAAAGTGATCATGGACCTGTACGAGCAACGATGGAAGAGCATGCTGTCGTTTTAGTTGGGTATTCGAAGCACGAGGTTTATATCAATAATCCGGAGAATGGAGATAAAGACGAGGCTGTTGCTCGTGGTCCATTTCTTGCAAGTTGGCGTCAAATGGGGCGACAGACGATCACAGTTAAAGATCCAATCTTACATGGATTGACGTAAGATATGTTGAATGAGGGGGAGCACCTTATGCCATTTAGTGGGATGGTTGCGGGCATGGCAGGGATGGTCTCAGCGTTCAATCCTTGTGGAATTGCGCTTCTCCCATCGTACCTTATGTATCTATTATCAGGTCGTATTCAACAACGAAAATTTGGTTGGCTTGATGGTTTACGAGCAGGCTTATTGATGACACTAGGATTTGTCGTTTTATTTGGCGTTGCAGGATTGCTTGTAACTAGTGCTGGAATATTGCTCTTTGGTGCCACTCGTATGATTTCGATTTTGTTAGCTCTTATGATTTTTATTTTAGCTATTTTTGTATGGCGGGGACAACTTCATGTTGGAATTTCTACAAATCGTGTCTCTACATTATTAGAAAGTATGTTTACACGTGGTTCTTCTGGTTCTTTTTTTGCGTATGGGGTAGGTTTCGGACTGGCTTCATTAAGTTGTAGTTTGCCCGTGTTTCTCAGCGTTGCATCTCAAGGATTTGCTGCTGGTTTTCGTCATGGGTTACTCATTTTTTTTGCTTATAGTATGGGTATGGGATTCATAATTACGATTCTTTCTATCTTGGCGACTTCTACTCGAACACTATTGGAGACTTTTTTACATATCGCATTACCGTATGTTCAAAAGCTCAGTGCTATTGTGATGGTAATTGCGGGTGTGTATTTGTTGTGGTATTGGTTACTAGGACCACAGGGATTACTGATATAATATAAAAATTTACAGGGGATGTTACTTTGAATAAAGGTGGTCTGGTAGGAGCTAGTGTAGCCACGGGTGTTATCGTTATCTTGTTAGGGGTGACTTACATTGGATAGGAATTTGTCACAGGACTTCATCCTACATCCATAGAAACAACATCACCATCAACGTACTCAGCGCTGATCAATCAAGATGTTGATCCTGGTGCACCCTTACACGGTAGGCCTGCTCCTGATTTTTCCCTTGTCAATCAAGCAGGAAAGACGGTGTCGTTACATAGCATGCGAGGGAAAACTGTGGTGTTGGCTTTTATGAACAGTGAAGGTCAAACGGTTAGTCCACTGATGGCTATTGTATTGCGTAATTTTGTATACGATTTGGGCTCGTATCAACATGATGTACAGGTAATTGCAGTCAATACAAATCCTGTGGCTAGGAGCGTTTCTGCAATTAATCACTGGTCTGGTAATCACAAATGGCCAACTGATTGGCCTTTTTTAACTGGATCAACTACAGCACTTATGCATGTGTGGGACGACTATGCAGTCTCTAGTCAAGTGATCCATGGTTCCTTTTGAACACTACATCCAAGAACAACAACTGAACTTTCCTGTGGCATTAGACAATAAAGGTGCTGTCAGTGATTTATATGGAGTGACAGGGCTACCTACTCAAGTACTTGTATCAGGCAGTGGTCATATCTTATGGTATCATCAAGGACTATTGACCTATGCAGATCTTATGAAGCACATCAACAACATGAGCACCTAATCCAAGGTGACGGCATCATAGCCGAGAGGTGTCCCTGACTATTTTGAATGGTTGTTATACCATGCATTGAGCCCGTTGACGAGGTAGCGAACAGTAAGACCTTGCGAACGCATGAGCGCTGCACCATTGAGTCCACGATAGACTCCTGCACAGTAAGTAACGTATGTTGTGGTAGGTTCCATTGTTTTGGCGATATCCCGGATCTCAGACAAGGGAATATGGATAGATCCGCGGATGTTTTTGTTTTCCCACTCCAACTTTGTCCGCACATCAATGAAAATGCTTGAACCTTCTAATATGTCTTCTATATCCATGGTTTCGATACTTAGTAGCGGATACCCACCATCACTCCATTCATGAAAGTTTACGTAATCCACGATATGTCCTCCAACTTGATGGATCGCGTCGACTATACTTTGGGGAATCGTTGCATGATTGCCTATCACAAGAATACCTCGAGGATGAGGAAAAATTTTACGTACATGAACCAAAAAATCAGGCTCAGATTCAGGTATACAAAGTGAAAATGGAATAAAAGACTGTGTAAAATCAAAAATGGAACGAATGTCTAGAACATCTATCGAGCGGTTTTCTAGAATAGTGGTGACGATAGGAGATAAAGTGACTCTATGTTCATTCATGTTGATTCCTCCAGACATTGAATTAATGTGATGTATATAATATATACTTATATTCGGATATTAAATTTTACTTTGCTGTTAGATAAAGTGCAAGCAAAAAATGAAAAGCAAAAGAATAGGGCAATATGTAAGTCATATAAAATACAATTGACACTACCTGGATTCAAACGTAAGATAAGCCCATACATCCGAATATGCGGATAAATGTACGTGATTATAGAATGTCCATCATTGTAGCAAAGGGAGCGATACGAGTGAATCAAGAATCTCATGAATTAGGGATAAAACCTAATTTGCAGCAATTTTTATGGCTTGTTTTTAGTACGATTCTAGTCGGGATGACCGTTGGATTAGAACGAACGGTTGTTCCGTTACTCGGTAAAGATGTCTATCATATCACTTCCATAAGTGTTATCTTTGCGTTCATTATTGCATTTGGTGCAACAAAGGCTGTTTTAAATCTTGTCGCCGGACAATTCTCAGATGCTTTAGGCAGACGGCCTGTTCTCATTATGGGTTGGTTACTTGGGATACCGATGATCGTTTTATTGTTGTTTATTCATACGTGGACAGCAGTGATCATTGCAAATATTTTTCTCGGGGCTAATCAGGCATTTGCTTGGACCATGACCGTCACTAAGCAGCTAGATCTAGTAGGAACAAAGCAACGTGGTTTGGCGATGGGCATTAATGAGGCAACAGGATATATCGGAGTGGCCATTTCGACTATAGCAACAGGGATCATCGCAGAGCGCTATGGACTGATACAGGCGCCTTTCGTATACGGTGCAGTTGTCTTATTATTTGGGCTCGGAACAAGTGTATTCGTCATTCGCGAGACAAGAGGCCATGTTTTAAAAGAAGCAAAAGCAATACAAGGCTCAGCATCAACGATGAAAAAAAAGAAAGTTGGTGTAGGTGAAATCATCTGGACGACCACATTCGCCAATCCGACATTATCAGCATGTAGTCAAGCAGGATTGGTCAATAAGCTGGCAGACACGTTAGTATGGGCGATGTTGCCGCTGTATTTAGCGCATTTGCATGTATCAATTATCGATATTGGATACATTGGAGGAGCGTACACCATCATTTGGGGATTTGCACAGTTTGGTACGGGAATTCTATCTGACGTTATTGGTCGCAAACCACCCATTGTCATGGGTATGGCGCTACTTGGGGTCGGAATAGTAGCTTTTGGTTTAGGTCATTCAGTATCTTGGTGGATGATAACTGCTGCAGTGATGGGACTTGGCATGGCCTTACTTTATCCGAATTTAAATGCTGCAGTGGCTGATGTTGCTCCACCTGAAATACGCGGGGGGGTGCTCGGGGTTTACCGATTGTGGCGCGATGGCGGCTATGCGATTGGTGGGTTATTGCTTGGTTTTACGATTCATTCAATGGGGATGCTAAATAGTCTTTATATGATTGGAATCATCGTACTTGTTTCAATGGTAGTTGTTCTCATACGCATGAAAGAAACACATCCTAGACGACAATAGGTGATGTAGACAGTTTGTAAAGAAAGTAGACGTATGTGTTTAATGCAAATGGCGGCTATTCAGATGTTTTTTCGTCAATGATTCAAGATGACCCAAAAGCCAAAGAGTTTATATGGAATTCAAGTATTTAATATTGGGGAAATAAAAATAAAATTGGAGGTGTTGTAAATTTAATAAGGAATGCCATGTACCAAATGGATGTTGAGTAAGAAGTATAGTTTCCATGAGAAAAGATACATCGACTTGGCCTCTATAAAAATACCAAAAAATTTCAATAAAAGGGGATAACCGGCATGGGAAATACAACGAATTCAAAGGGTAAAATGGGTATCATGATTGTGAGCAAGGATGAGCAGCGAGTAAAAGTGGCATTGTCTTTAGCTTTACATATTCAAGAAGCCCCTGAACAAGATGGAGTCAGTCATCTAGAAGTTTATTTATTTGCAGAGGCAACTGATCTCATCGATCATGCATCGGATGAAATTAAGCAGATGATCAGTGAGTTAATATCTCGAGGTGTCATGGTGGGAGCGTGTAAAAATTTAGTTGATGCGTATCATGTACATGAAAAAGCAATTGCACTCAACCTTCAAGTATCTGGTGCCAATGCAACTTTAGGCCGCTGGGCCAATGAACATTATGTAACACTCAGTTTCTAAACGCACATTGGGCAAATAGATTATTTTTAGAGCAACAATACTTGTTTTGGTATTAATTCAACAAACAGAGAAAAAATAAAAGTATTTTTTGTATTTTTGAGAAAAGCTAGAGCGTGTATGATGCCTTAAAACATCGTACACGCTCTTTACATTGAATGATATAGTCATTATGGGAATAGGTAAAAGAGTTGACGAATCAACAGATAAAGACTATATATCAATATATCGATAAATATTGATATATAGGAGATGTTCTTATGGATATTCGTGATGTGGCTACTATTAAGCATGAGGTTGAAGAGGGGAAAGTTGTTGTTCAGTTTGAAGGAGTAGATAAACAAAAATTGGAGGATCTGGTCACTGAGTGCTCCAGCGGTGTTTGCTCCTGTGGAAGCGAAGAATTCTTATCCAACGTAGACGCATTTGTTCTATCTGATGATGGGAAAACGATTGAGATATCTGGGAAAATAAGTGCCAAAGAGGTAGCACAAACGCTCAGCGACTGGCAAAAAGATCTATAACATAAGATTGGCTGTAAGTATGATTTGATGATACTTACAGCCAACTTGATTTTGCTAAAAAGGAGATACAACAGTTGACTCAAAATAAAGAAGAACAACAACTCAGGGATTCAAAACTGCCCATGTATATAAAAGTAAATTTAGAAACTATATTTAAGGTACTGTCTGATACTACACGATTACGCATGTTCAATATGTTGAACGATAAGGGTGGTGTGTGTTGTCGGATCGTTCCTGATCCGGGTCAAGAAGAAACTCAATATGGACTTTGCGTTCAGGACTTTGTTGCTCATTTACAGTTACCACAATCGACCGTATCTCATCATTTATCCTTGCTTCGCAATGCTGGGCTTGTGCGGAGTGTGAAGAAAGGATTGTGGGTGTATTACTACCGAGATGAACGCGCAGTAGAACTGTTTAAACGTGTAGTGGAATCTTTATAGCGGGAGGTTATTTATCATGCAAGGGAAAAATGTATTGGTTTGCATAGCCCATCCAGACGATGAAGTATTTTGTTCAGGCACTATTTTACGTCTTTCTGATGCGGGGAATAACGTAACTTTAGTGGTTGGAACGCAGGGAGAAAAGGGAAGCCACGACCCAACGATGTCACCAGAAGGCATTGCTGAATTGAGGAAACTGGAACTCGATGAGGCAGCTAAACGACTTGGAATTCACAAAGTCATCCAACTAGGATATCGAGATGGAGAATTACAGTATGCCAGTGATTTAAAAGAAACATTGTTTCGATTGGTAAGATCTGTTCAGCCAGACGTCGTAATTACGTTTGATCCTTGGAAAAGGTATGAAATACATTCTGATCATAGAATTATTGGTTTTGCGATGATTGAAGCGGCCCACTTAGGTGCGAATTGTTGGTATTATCACAACCAGCTAACGAATGACATCATTTGTCATCGGAGTCAAGAACTCTATTTGTTTAATTGCGACGAACCTAATTATTATGTGGACATCACGGAAGTATTTGAACGCAAGCTACATGCTGCAGAGGCGCATGCTAGTCAGTTTGGAGGAGAAATTAATGAAAGTCGTCTGCGTCAAATAGTGAATCAAATGAATCCTGACGTCCAAATGACCATTGAACCTCTCCACAAAATGTGGCACTCACAGCTTTACCTATAAAGAGACACCAGGATCATGTTCAAGCTTCATTCGTGGGCCTTATGAAATAGTGAGTTTCAATGTCACAAGTGAAGATCGTTATCAGCGTGACAAATGGTTGCTTATTAGCAACTTAGGTCGTGGTATATCTCAGACAGGTATTGCAGATATTGTTTTACATGGGCAAATACTTTTTAAATGCTCCCATTAGCCATTTTCTATGGTCTAATGGGAGCATTCACTTCTTCAGCAATGTGAAGTATTATACCTGAGATCGCAGACAACTAGGTGAAATAGTGGCAGTGCCTCTATGAAATTTTTGGATAAAAAACAATTGCCACGATGAGAGAAAGTATTTTCATTTTAAATGTCTTTCAGGACATCTCTACAGTCCAAATGGTGCAGTTTCATGATCCCCTTCTATTTTCTTTTATCCTCTGGTTGCCTCAATGGGCATGTGCGAATACCAAATGGTAAGTATAGTACACATGTACCAATCATTCCTGTCAGTACGAAAACGACACCAAGGATTAATCCAATAATACCTAATATAGCATGTAAATGCATAACTCCATAAATAATGAAAACTGCGCCAAGAATGATGCGTAATGTACGATCAATGCCACCTACGTTTTTCATTGTTTTTCCTCCTTTGATATTCTCAATCATTAGTACGAGGAAAATCAGAAATTGGATCACTTTAAAAGGTAACCTGATGAAGTTTGCATTTAGGAAAATACTTTACTTTATACAAAGAAGTGCTCCACAAATTTCATGGGATGCACTTTCCCATATACGGCAGTGCGAAAAGGAAGATCACGGGATAAATGCAGTTTATTGTTATTTCTGAGCGTGGTACAGCAGGGAATCTACTAAGCCTCCTTTTGAGGACGATAGGTTTTCTTTGATTATTTGTAGTATCAGGCAAATATATCTCATTAATTACGATTTATTTGCTAAAGTTAACCATATAACCGCAGTGGTAACCACTAGAGCTGTACTCATATATAAAGGAAGGACTCCGAATTGTTGAAGAATTATACCGCCTGTAATCGATCCTGTAAAATCACCTAAAAAACGAAGCCGCGCTGCACCAAAATAAGCGCCTTGAAATTCCGGGTTGGATACCTCCAGTAACCACGGTACAATAAGTGTTAAACTCAGCATTTCACCAATTGATACGATCACCATGGACAATAGGTAAGAAATGAGGTCATGTGCCAATCCAAAAGAGAGATATCCACAGGCAGAAATGAGTGTACCTGCTATAATGGTTGTGCGTTTTGAAAAGCCTCGTACAAGCTGGAAAAGTGGCCACTGGCAGGTGACAATAAGTGCAGTGTTAAGTACGAGAATCCAAGCAAACCAGTGAACCGCTTCTGCATGATGAATCGCTAGCACTTGCGGAAGTGTTACATCAATTTGAATATATCCATAGGTCAGCATACAGGCGGCGAGCAACCCAAAAAGAAACGGTTTATTGTGCACAATATCTTGGTACGCTCGTTTTATGGATATAGTTGATTTTGTTGATTTTTTTTCTACATCATTCATCAAACGACGAGTTAACATGTATAACATGAAAGCATAAATGACATATCCAGCACCATTAATATAAAACGCTAAACTTTGACCCGCATACCCTAACCACGCACCCATAAGTGGCCCAACTCCAGAAGCAAAGTTGACGATGATATAGCGAATAGATAGAACTTCACTCTGTCTTGCAATGGGTGTGACTCTTACTACTAAAGATTGATTACTGGTTTCAAAAGCATTGCGCAATAGTCCAACCGCGGTGAGTACACCGCCGATTAAACAAATGGAATGAAAAATTGGAATCATAACAATCGATGCTGCAAGTGTAAGAAGCGAGAGTAGCATGATGTTACGTTGTCCATATTGATCTGTTAGATAGCCTGCAAAAAGACTCATGAACGCACCCGCTAAATAACTGATACCTAAGAGCAGGCCAATGATACTTGGAGATAGATGATCGTGTCTTAATAAAAATAAGGATAAAAACGGAATTGCTGATTTATAAATCAATTTACCAAAAGCTGTAGCAACCAATAACAACCACGTAAAGATTGGGATCGGAACAATTACATGTGCAAGATTATTTTCCAACGATCTTCTGGTGATTTTGAACATCTTCATCCCCCCGCAAAATTTACTATATAGAAGAGAGGGTAGTTTGTGTTAACGAATATTGAATGCTAGTGATGCATGATTTCGATCGATCGTTAGATAGATAAAAAATGTAAAGGGGATGTATGGTATGAAAGTAGAACATGCGGAGTCCTTTCTGACTGTTGTACGTTGTGGTTCTTTGCATCAGGCTGCAGATCTGTTATTTATTGCACAATCCACCTTAACTCATCGAATGAAACAACTTGAAACTGATCTTGGTACTGAATTATTTACGAGGCATTCAGGAGGCGTGACATTAACGGACACGGGTGCTCGATTTGTACCAATAGCGACATCAATTGTTGAGCAATTACGGACGTTTATGCAAACTTCACAAGAGGCAAAACCGATTACGATCGTGGCGGGAAAAGCGTTTGCGTCTTATGAATTACCGCGACTTATTGGCGGTTTTCGTCGATTGCACCCCCATTTTCGCTGTTATGTACGGTCTACTTTATTACCTGAATCAATGCAATCACTGTTAACTGGAACAGCTAATTTAGCTTTTGTAGGACATGAGATGTATCATCCATCGATTGAACACCTTTCTCTTGGTGATGATCAAATTGTTTTAATAACACATCCTCATCACAATTTTTCTATACGATTTCCTGGACTTCACGCATGGGGAGAGCAAGAGGTGATTGCATTTGGAGATTCAGGCGCACCTTATCGCAAGAGGATTGAACATTTTTTTGCTTTATCAGGGATAAGTCCTAACACGATCATGGAGCTAGACAGCATAAGCGCAGTGAAACGCATGGTCATGCAAAATTTGGGTGTTGCATTGTTGCCTAGGCGAACGGTAGTTGAAGAGGTTAACAATGGGTTGCTTGTCGCATTGGATATTGCTAAAGGTGAATTGACTAGGCCTACCTGGCTCGCTTTATTACGTTCAAGTCTTATGGATCCATTGTTGCAAGAATTTATACAGTGGGTACAGTCCAATTATTAGCGAGACAGGTATTTAGGAATCGAGAGGACCCTTTAACGACTTGAATTAAGTGTTGTATGTTTACGTGAGGCTTGTATATAGTATAATTTATACTGGAAAAAAGGATAGATTCATAAATAATGAATTATTTTTATTTTTTTGACGACATTTCTTTGGGTTAGGAAGACGATTGATACACAATATCGACTATATGAAACTCTAACATGTT
Source organism: Sulfoacidibacillus ferrooxidans (assembly GCF_022606465.1). NCBI lineage: Bacteria > Bacillati > Bacillota > Bacilli > Caryophanales > Alicyclobacillaceae > Sulfoacidibacillus > Sulfoacidibacillus ferrooxidans. Next base: position 36,314 of record NZ_JALBUF010000003.1, on the reverse strand, counting down.
GCTAAGGAGTGAGATTGACATGACTGAATCAAAAAAACATACCGTAGACAACTCAATTCATAAGAAATTAGCTGTTGATCTGTTTAATATGACGTGGGAATTAATTGAGAAAACTGATCGTAATGCTACTGAAGATGAGACTATGCTACATGCATCTTATGCGTCTCGTTTTCATTGGGGTGTGATAGGAACACCGCTGCATTTTGCGCGAGGCGAGTGGCAAATTTCAAGGGTATGTTCCATTTTGGGTATGGCTGCTTGTGCACTGTTTCATGCAAACAAATCGTTGAATCTTTGCTTAGACAACCAATTAGGCGATTTCGACCTTGGTTTCGCATACGAAGCATTGGCTCGAGCTTATGCTGTACAGGGGGACGTGGCGCAACGTGATGAAAACGTTGCTTTTGCCAAGTCGTCTGCTGAACGCGTAATTAAGGAAACAGACAGAATGTGGCTGTTGGAAAACGTGAATACTGTGCAGTCTCTTTCTCTTCCAAAATAGGAGAACAACTGAAATTAATTGTGCGGAGTCTATTTAAGAGAGTTATTGTAGGAATATCTATATAGGAATATCAGGCGAGGAGGGGATTTGTTGGATGGGGTATTGGGAGTAGAAGAAGTCCTCTATTTTGTTCCTGATGTGCAAACGGCTAAGCATTGGTACGGCGACTTACTTGGAGTAGAACCATACTTTGATCAAGAGGGCTATTGTGCGTTTCGATTAGCTAATATCACTGTGGGCTTACATCCAAGTGATGAAAAAAATTCATCAGGTATTGCTGGTCAAGTAACCTATTGGCGTGTTTCTGACATACAAAAGACGATCGCTCATTTTGAATTGAACGGCTGTCGTAAATTCCGTGGACCGACATTTGGAGTCGACCGAGTATGGGTATGCCAAATCATGGATCCTTTTGGGGATGTATGGGGCTTATTGGAGAAATAAAGGTGTTATCTATGTTTGCCCTGATTTAGCACACTGGAGAGGGGACAGTTTGGCTATCTTAAGGTGACAATTGAAAAAAATTATAGATAAACAGAAGAAAGCATTAATTTGTGATGGGGGGTATTTTCCTGTGGAAAACAAATGGAATGCGGAGCACTATGATGATAAGCTTGCTTTTGTATCGGAATTCGGAAAAGGAATTGTTTCATTATTGCAGCCTAAAACGGGAGAGAACATTCTTGATTTAGGTTGCGGAACGGGGGACTTGAGTAACGAAATAGCGGCATATGGTGTATCAGTTGTCGGTATTGATCTCTCTGAATTATTGATTCGACAGGTGCAGAGCAAGTATCCAAACCTGCTATTTGAGGTCGAAGGGGGTATCGCACTCTGCAATAAGTGGTCATATAAAATAGTCCATTTAATTTGACGATTACTTGAGAGTTGATGTATGATATGAATTATTAAATATTCTGTTAGTTATCTTTGGGGGATAGTGACTGCGAACGGAGTGATGTTTTATGACGATGACTATTGCAGTTCAAAAGGGGAGTACTGCTTAGGTCGTAAGGGGTCCGAGTAAACCAAGGGCTCCTTCGACCAGTTGTAACTAGGTCGAGGAGGCGTTTGGTTGAATCTTGATATGTATGGTTGGAATGGCGACTGGGAAGAGAAGTTTGCACAGTACCGCGCTCAAGGTTGCGAACCTGCGCGGGTGTTAGAAGCGGCACAGGGAATATATCGTGTGTGGGTAGCAGATGGATGGTGTTTTGCGAAAGTGTCGGGGAAGTTGCGTCATTTCGCCGTTGGACGCAGTGATTTTCCAGCAGTAGGCGATTGGGTGGCGCTGGAAGGCGTTAGGTCAGGAGATGCTCTGACTGGCCACAGCGCGGTCATTCACGGATTGCTTTCTCGAAAGAGCGTTTTTCTACGTAAAATAGCTGGTAATGAGTTGGATTCACAAGTCATTGCGGCCAATGTGGATGTAGTTTTTCTTGTAATGGCTGCAAACGATATGAATTTGCGGCGGCTCGAGCGATTCCTCATCGTGGGGTGGGAGAGTGGCGCAGTACCTGTAGTGATTTTAACAAAGACTGATTTGGTTGCTGATGACGCAAGGAGTCATGTGGATGCCGTGATAGCCATGAGTTCTGGTGTCGCAGTTCATGCGGTGAGCGTAGAAGCTGGTGTTGGATTAGATGCTGTGACCGCCTATTTACAAAAAGGGAAAACGGTCGCGTTAATTGGTGCGTCAGGAGCGGGGAAGTCAACACGAATAAATTACTGTATGGACGGTACAGTACAACGTGTACAGGGTGTTCGCGAAGGCGATGTAAGAGGGCGTCACACAACTACACAGCGTACGCTATTTCTCTTACCTAGCGGAGCCATGATGATGGATACGCCAGGGATGCGGGAATTGCAATTGTGGGATGGATCAGACGGCATTGACCAGGCGTTTGATGATATTGCACGACTGGCACAGGGCTGTTCTTACCGCAACTGTCAGCACCTTTCGGAGCCTGGGTGTGCAGTGCAAGAGGCTGTGTTACGTGGGACGTTGGATGTTGCGCGTTTGAATAACTACCGTAAGACGGAGCGTGAGTTGGCATTTGTAGCGCGCAAAGATGATATGCGGGAGCAACGAGCGGAGCGCGAAAAATGGAAAAAATTAAGTAAGTCGGCGCGGCAGAACGCTCATAAATCTAGATAGATGACATGCAGAGTTGAAGGAGGTTGGAGAAATTTCCTTTAGCTCTGCTTTTCTTGTCATTCTAATATTTAACGAAAAATAATTTTATATTATTTATGTAAAATTATAAATGCATACATAAAGTTGATAAAATTTTTACTTGTTGACTGGGCAACAAAACTTACTGTTTTGCTTGATTGTAATGATTTTTGTTTGGATGAGGTTGGCGAACTGCTTAACTCATGTGCTTGTAGGTCACATTCTGACCGGAAAATAGTAAAAATTAGGGCTGGATGGTGAATTTCAATGTATCAGGTGCTCACTGACCGGGATATTGAAAATCTTGGCTCAATGAAAATGATTATAGAGGCAATTACACGGTCTTTTGAAGAGCAATCAAATGGAACGTTAATTTCACCTCCAAGATTTCGTATAGAAACAGATCTAGGTGATTTGGTTTTTACAGCAGGAGCTGCTACAGCCTTAGATAAGGTTATCGGATTTCGTGTATACGAAACGTATAAAAATGATGTAGATGGTCACGGGCAAATAGTTTGTGTATTTGATTCGGAAAATGGGGTTTTTAAGGGGATTATTATCGGGAATCTACTTGGTGCACTTCGCACGGGCGCAATTGGTGGCGTTGCCATAAATGAATTGTCTCGAATGGATGCCGAGCAAATAGCTGTTATTGGTACAGGGTTACAAGCGCGGACACAGCTGGAAGCAGCTGTAGCTGTAGCTGTAGCTGTAGCTGTAGCTGTAGCTGTAGCTGTAAGGAATATTAAAAATATTAGGGTTTATAGTCGTAGCCATGATAATCGAGAAACGTTTGCACAAGAAATGTCGAAGAAACTCAACACTGATATTTTGCCGGTCACTTCGTCAAGAGATTGCATTGAAGGTGCTGATATTGTCATTTGTGCCACTAATAGTGTTACTCCAGTGTTTGAAATAGATGGGTTAAAACCAGGCGCACACATCAATACTGTCGGTTCAAAATCAGCAAGAAAACATGAGATACCATTTGAGTTAGCAGCTGTAAGTTCAGTGATTGCTAATGACTCTATCGAGCAACTTCGGGCTTATCAAACACCACATTTTTTAGTAGGAACACCTGACGAGAGTCGAGTTGTGCAACTGTCTGAGATCGTAACTGGGAGGGTATCGGGAAGAAGGGCAGCAGGGATGTCACTTTGTTTTGCTCTGTAGGCTTAGCGGGGACAGAAATCGTTGCTGCAAATGAATTGATGAAGATGGTAACACGTAACAATATTGTGAGGTGAATGAATGGATAAGAGTAACGCGAAGTTCCAAACTAAGATATGGGCAGGCATTCTTATAACTGGAGTAGGCATTTCTGCTATCGGGGATTTAATATATCTAGTATCCATCAACATCTTCATTCTCTCTCAAACACACTCGCCATCCGCTGTTGCAGGTCTGTGGCTTGATTCAGTTAGCTTCTTTTTCTATGCAATGTTGTGTATCTTGTTACCTGATTTAGATAAACCAAAAGCTTCTACAGGAAGAATACATCCATGGCGCACTGTTTTTACAGATTGGCAAACTGCGTTCCAATTTCTCCGTGAAAACCGACCGTTTACCGTACTGTTTAGTTTGAACGCACTTATTGGTATTTTTGCTCTTACAGCAGATAAGATAGTTTGCTTCCACGTAGCGAAGACTGCAAACATTTCTCTCACGTGACATCCTACTTCGGCGCATAGACAATGAAGTTGAACATGACATCACTAACGTTCTTTAGTGATGGTAACACATGTAAATAGAGTGGCTATAATACACTAGATTTAATAGAATAGTTATGATATGTTAAATCTAAAGGGAAATATTAACTTCATTGCGAACAATGGGTGTAAATTCAGCGAATGCACTGGGTGACAACATAGTAAAGTGCCATCTCGTCTCATTGGTAGGTTGAGTTTTGTAAGACTCATTAGCTATTAGATGTATGAGAATGACACTATAGAACATTACCTTGAATCATGAGATTTTAAAAGACTCATTAAATGGGGATGTTGGAACATGAAAATGATCAGAGTAAGTTCTGATTACGGATCATTACAGGCTACACCATATAAATTGTTATCCGGAGCGTTACAATTTGAGGAGGGACTAGTTTATGAATAGAAAATCGATGGTATTAGGATCTTTTATTATCACTGCACCTATGATTTCGCTATTATTGTTTGGGTTCTCTAATGGCAATTTTGCTCAAGTAAATGATAAAAAAATAAGTCAACCATCTCTTTCCCAATCTCAAATTTCACACATTGAAAACCATATCGAAGATATAACAACTCCAAACGGAGTGTATATTCGTACGAATCATGTTGTTGAATTACCTGCCAATGAAATTGCATATAATAATGACGAATCTACCAAATCTGGGATAGAGGAAATCATTTTGCCATATGGCACTTTTGTAAAAACAACCTTATATGGATTAAAATCTTTTCAAGAACAATGGCAAAAAACTCATTCTAATTAGGGTGATCATTGAACCACTCATGTACAATCTCTATTAGTAATGAAAAGGGGATGATTTTTGTGGATGTAGGAACTATCTATTTAAATGAAGTAGTAGATAACTTCCGCAACATGAAAAAAACTGCGGAAAGTGCAATGGGACAACTGAGCTTTAACGAATTACAGTTTGCACCAACCGAAGAGTCAAACAGCATTGCTCGGATTGTTAAACATATGTCTGGAAATATGATATCAAGGTGGACGAATTTTTTAACATCAGATGGTGAAAAACCTACTCGGGATAGGGACGGGGAGTTTGAGGGATCTTACGCTTCTCTTGAAGAAATGATGTCTGCTTGGAGTGCGGGTTGGGAAGTATTATTTGATACAATCACTCAATTGAAAGTCGATGATCTAGTGAAGACCGTTTTTATACGTTCTGAACCGCACAATGTTATTCAGTCAATAGAAAGGCAAGTCTATCATCTCTCTTACCACGTAGGACAGATTGTGTATGTGGCCAAGCAAATTCGTAACTGCGAGTGGGAAGTCTTAACGATACCAAAGGGGAAATCAAGAGAATTTCAAACCCAAATGAATAATCAATTCAGAAATAAAATGTGAGTTTAAGCTTCAAGTATGTGGCTACCAAGGGTATCAATCCAATAAGTTAATGCAATAATTACGCTCACCAAGATACAGATTTGGTTATGGACAATTGACGAACTACAAGCCAATATTCCTGCATGAGTACTCTCAATCCCCTAAATTTTGTGCCTATATAAACGATAAAATCACACCTGAATGGGAAGCAATTATATGTAAATCAAATGGTTATGGATGTCTTAACTTGCGTGGGTTTTATATGTTCACCAGTTGTTTCTAACCCTAGTGGATTGTATGTGAAAACAATAGTTATGAGAAAAGTGTTGTGTCGTTAAATAGGTGCGGGAATTCATTAAGCTGGCGCAATGGAAAGTGTACGATTATACACTTGGGCGATGACCAGTGTACTCTTTTAACGACAAGAGTGTGCGATTAGAGTTTTTAAATAAATAAGGGGAGGACTACATGCAGCTGGCGAACGTAGGATTTAGCGGGTTGATTCTCTTGTTGATTCCAATGATCACTTTGATTTTCTGGATTATCATGCTTATTGCTATATTACAGATTCGTAATGGCGTACGAAATATATCCGAAAAGTTGGATGCAATCTACAGGTTGTTGTCTGATAGTAGGAAATCCGATTAAACAATCATAGTATATGCAGGAAGCAGAGCGAGTGACGGTTGCATAAAAACTAGGCAGTTCTACACTGAAATGCGGAGCTATAGGGCACGAGATTGTAGTAGCTTCTTGGACGATATTTGCTATAAGTCAGCAAATGGTGAGCGTGTTGGATTGGTTGGAGCGAATGGTTCATGAGGGCCGACTTTATTGAACATATTAGATTATGAAACGATTTTTAAAGTGGTCGCTTCATTTGTCAAAACAGTCTAAATTGCTTTAACTACCACAGGTATTTGAACCACTAAAACTCCGACTTTAGTCGGGGGTAAAACTGGACCGAAGTTCATTGTTTAATAGATGATCGACATGTATCATAATTGGCAAATGAGTAAAGGAAGGATTATGATGAGTCGCAGTTCACGCTGGGGTGTAGTTTTGTTGTTCTTTGGAATTGCTTATTTGTTCATCCAGTTGAAGGTCATTCCCTGGAATTCAGAATGGCTTCGCGGGGATGTTATATGGCCTGGACTTTTGGCACTCTTTGGACTTTATGATCTAGTTGAAAAACGGCGAGCGCGGGCTGCCTTGTGGCCCATTTTTCTATTTGTCCTCGGACTGCTTCTTCTACTTCGTGATCTCCATTTGGTGGCAGCACTTACGTCCATTCCTAATGGATGGGATCTATTTTGGGCACTATTACTCATTTTTGCTGGTCTTGATCTCGTTTTACCCAAACGAGGCCGTTTGTTTACCATTCGCATTCTTGATATTAATTCAAGGCAGCGGGATGGTAAAGAGAGTATAGGTACTTGGCCGCTTTCGGGTAAGGGTTCTAGGCAAAAGCAAGCGTCTCGTGATTTTGGTGCTCGTCGGTTAATCGGTGAGTTGATGGTGGGTCGAAGTCCGTGGACGCTAAGAAGTGCCGATTATTGGACGGGTGTCGGAGAGACACGCATCAACTTGGCGACCGCCCATATTGAAGACGGAGATTATGAATTGGACGTAAGCGGCTGGATTGGTGAAATTCGCATTCTCGTACCTGAATCCCTCGATGTGTCTGCAGATGTGCACTTGGGAGTTGGCGAAATCAACGTATTTGGTGACAGCCACTCAGGTCCTGGGGGTTATATTCTCTATGAAGATCCGACATTTGGTCAATCAAGGCGTCGCTGTAAGTTGAAGGTCAACCTGAGTATTGGTTCAATCTCTTTGGTGAGGGTTTAGGGGATGACGTTGCGTACAACTTTTATGGCGATGAGTGCCACATTGGCTCTGGGGGGATTTGGCCTCGGTACTCTGCTCTGGAATCTGCACGTGCGCTGGGATGTGGACATCATTTTGTGTCTTATTTTGTTCATTTTGGCGATGGCTGTGGGGTTTGCTTTTGCTCAGGGTTACCGTCGGCGTCTTGCAGATATTGAAGAGGCGACAACGCTGCTTGGTCTTGGGCGGCTTCAGTATCGGATTGCTACCTTTGGCAAGGCGGATGAGGTTGACCGCTTAGCTTTAGGCTTCAATCAAATGGGGGAGACGCTCGAACAGCAAGTCGCTCAACTGCAAGCACTGGCGGAGGAAAATCGTCGTTTGGCAGGAGATGCCGAACGCGCAGCGACGATGGAAGAGCGGCAAAGGTTGGCACGCGACTTACACGACTCGGTCAGCCAGCAACTGTTTGCGCTCGCTATGCTAGCTGAGGCGGCAGTAGCTCATAGCATATCGAATTCGAGTGAGATTGTCGGAGATTTATCTATGATTGCTGAATTAGCTCACGCAGCTCAGCGAGAGATGCGCGGATTACTTTTACATTTGCGACCGATCGATTTGGAGGGCAGAAGCTTTATAGAAGCAGCAGGTATATTTTTGCAGGCCGTTCAGGAACGTCATGGGCTAGTGGTACAGTTCTCGTGTCGGGTGGAAGCAGATATACCTCCAATCATCGAAGAACAACTGTTTCGAATCTTGCAAGAGGCAGTCTCCAACACCCTAAAACACGCAGTAGCGACGTTGCTTGTCGTCCAATTACTGGAGCAACCTGCAGCGTATGAGTTTTCCGTCTCAGATGACGGTCAAGGGTTGACTAGCGCACCAAAGTTATTGACTGATTCTTACGGCATTCGAATGATGCGTGAGCGCGTCGGCAGATTAGGAGGTCGACTTGAATTGCTGGCGCGCTATCCTGGATTGACAGTTAGTGTTGTCATACCAAGGAGAAGGGAGAATTAAGATGACAATTAGAGTTTTACTAGCGGACGATCACGCTGTTGTACGTATGGGATTGGCGGCGGTTTTGACGACATCGACAGATTTTCAAGTAATCGCTGAGGCGGGGGATGGGGAGCAGGCGGTTGACCTTGTCATGACGCGCGACGTTGATGTTCTCTTACTCGATTTGTTGATGCCAAAACTGGATGGTGTGGCGGTTATACGAAGAATTCGAGCAAGCGGAAAGGTTACGCCCATTGTAGTGTTGACAAGTTCCGTCGAGGACACCCATGTATTTGCGGCTTTGCAGGCTGGCGCTACGTCTTATTTACTCAAGACATCTTCCGCACAGGAGATTCGCACGGCCTTGATACGCGCGGTTGCAGGTAAATCAACCTTATCTTCCGATGTTCAGCGCCAGGTGGTCATGCAGTTGCAAAATCCGTCGATGAGTAATGGTTTGGATGCTCTCACGGATCGCGAGCGGCAAGTCTTGGAGGTTCTGGCATCGGGAAAGAGCAACCAACAAATCGCTGATATACTCCACATTGGCTTGAAAACGGTCAAGTCGCATGTCAGTAACATTTTCATCAAGCTTGATGTGGAAGATCGAACGCAGGCTGCCATCTTTGCGATACGTCACGGTCTGGTCTAGATTTTTTTTGCGGTTCACTCCCATTGCCTTAAAGTATTCGGACGTTGTCAAGCGAAGGAAGATCTAACGGATCTACACAGGCGATACGGGAACGCACAGCCTCGGCGATTGTTATGGATCACATATTGAAGCTTAAATCCTTTTTTTCTAGCTATTTTAAAGGACGGAGAGATCGTGCTATCATTGCGTATAGTAAGGCATCATACTATCCGAAACTTCAGTATCTTTGGAGAGAGAATGAGGAATTCAGTGGGGCGAATGTACACCACATGTAGGACTAGATTTTTAGAAATGAGGTTGAACTTGTGAAAGCCGTTTTATTTGATTTGTTCGAAACCCTCATTACAGAGCGAGAAAACGGAATAAACATAAGAGATTTTGGAACGCCAGATTGTCACTGTCCAGCCGATCAACTCGGCATTCATAAAGCATTGTTTGAAGAGGAATGGGTAGTAAGGAGACCCGATCGAATGAATGGAGTTTTCCCTGACTATTACACGGTGCTCAAGGACATTTGCTTGAATCTACATCTGTCTGTAGATGATGCAATCCTTCGTTCGCTTGATGAGAAACGTGTATTAGCAAAACGTACTACGTACGAGCACATCGAAGAGCGCGTACTAGTCGCTGTTAGAGAATTGAAGAACAAAGGTCTTAAAATCGGACTGATTAGCAATTGTTCTCCTGAAGAGATTGATGGTCTATTTTCTTGTCAGTTAACTGATCTTATTGACGAAATGGTGTTGTCTTTTCAAGTGGGTGTATCGAAACCTCATAAAGAAATTTACGAGATAGCCTGTGAGCGCCTTCAAGTGATACCAGCGGAATGTATCTTTGTAGGTGATGGTGGGGCAAGTGAGCTTATCGGTGCTACAAACGCTGGAATAAAGGCTTTTCGAGCGACTTGGTTTTACAATAGAACGGACATAGGTGAAGCATTTTTGCAAGTGCAGAATCCGATGCACATCCTTAATTTAATTTAATTGTTGATGTCGCACTTATGGTACTATGAGCCACATAGCATCGATATAAAAGAATAATAAGTGGAGAAAGGAGATGAATGGAGTTGATGTGCGCTGATTAGTTTCATTGACAACCTACCCAGATTGGGGACGCCCTTGATTAGTATTCATTCGTTTTTTTCTCCATAATTTAAAGTATCCAACAACGATAAACAGCATGAGGATGGTTCCATAGATAAAAGGAAGTCGTTGCTCTAATACAATATCTTTAAAATCAATGGCATCAGACAATGTGTTAGGCAATAAGGCTATATAGTAGACAAGAACTGCAATTGAAGGTATGAATCGACGATAATTTTGTGCTCGTACCATTCCTGCTGCACCAATACTTAAAAGATACATCATAAAACTAAGTCTCAAACATGCAACAATTAACCATGAGACAGCATACACAGATTCAACATGCTGAATAAATCTTCCAAAATACATTAATTTAGCCATTTCAATCGATAGAAAGAATAGATGATCACTTGATGGATAGGGTAGAACAAATTGTATAGAAAGTAATTGAAAAATACCTATGATAAGCGTAACAACAGCTATAAGATAAAATGAACGTCTATAGCTTGAATAACTACGAATATATGGACGTATCATTAGATACCCGATAAACTCGCCAAAAAAACCAACATGTAATATTCCCTGCTTAAGAATAGCGGAAATTCCAGGTCCAAATATAGGAGGTATATTATTAAAATCAGCACTTGATAAGGAAAATATATTTGTAAATATAATAGTTAATACAATAAATGACATCATAAATAAGCTTGTTCTTCCTAGAACCTCTATACCGTAATATACAGGAATCATCATACTTACTATTAAAATAAATAAAATGAAGGCCGTAGGTGTAGTCGGCAAGAAAATGGAATGTATTTGTTCAAAATCAAATGTCAAATTGACCGAAAGATCAAGAATAAGTGCAATAAAAATGATGAAACTAAATACGGAACCAATAATAGGACCAAAATAATCAAATAGATGATCGAATAAATTTTTCGAAGGATCTTTGAATAGCGGAAGCATTATCCCAATGATCAAAACCATAATCAATTGGCTGATTATGAGGAGTAATTCAGCTGCATTATGCCCCCAATGAATGAGTATTAATACACCAGGATCCATTTCTTTTCCTACCATGAGAATAAAAAATAATGACATTAGCTGCAGTGGGCTAATATGTCCATCTTTTATCAATATATATCATCCTTTGTTCATGCTTACATATGTAAAATGTCCACATAAATGAATTTTATGTATACTGTACAATATGATTGTACGTACTTTCATCAGCAGATCTATAAGAAAAGAGGGGGTGTAGAGTGTTGATCGATACAGTGGAAACGATTGGTCATTTGAACTTTGATCACGTCATTCACGTAGTTCAAGATCCAGCTAGCACAAGGCATTTATTCGAATGTGAACTAGGTATCCATACAATAGCTGGTGGCATGCATCCTGCGTGGGGGACATTTAATATGCTTGCGTATTTCGGTCTTCCTTATATTGAATGGTTAGGTGTCCATGATGTTAAAACTGCGCTTAATACAGAATTCGGTCGCAATGCATTAAATAAATTATTGATAGGTGAGGGTGCTATACAATTTGCTATGCGAACGCGACATATGGATGAGTTAGTAAAATTGTGGATGCAACGTCAATTACCCTTTGTTGGGCCCATTGAAGCAAGTCGTGAGAGGCCAGATGGTACGACTATTCGCTGGCGTATGCTTTTTCCAGAACAATTATCTGAAAGTGTTTCAGCACGGAATCAGGCACTTCTACCATTTGTCATTGAATGGGATAAAGACGATGAATCTCGTCTTATCGAGTTGCGGGAAGGTGGGGCGCTGTTATCTCAAGATGTGTTGCGATTAGATGCTGTACATTTGGCAACTCTTGACGCGACAGATTGGATACATCGATTCAATATCTATTTTGGCAATAAGTTATTTGAGGAGGATAAAGAATTATGTTTTGCTCAAACTACGTCTCCATTTCAAATCAAGATTGGTGAGATTAGTGTTTTCGTGTGGTCACTGACTAGAGTAGCTGAATGTTTTCATGATCAAGAAGAAGTTACTGCTTCAGGGCTTTTTCAAATCGATCTTTCTAGGATTGGTCATACCTCAAAAAAGGATGATATGAACATAACTCCTTTAGTGTTGGCAGGCCTGCGAGTGCAAATTCATCATGATTAGTTGTATAGGAGAAGTTTTATGCACGAATGCCTATAGAAAGGCATACCATACAGCGAGAATTGCGGGGGATACGAACCGATTATACAAAAAAGTGGGGATAGATATGAGAGTTCATGTGACTAAACGAGGTGATACCCTGTGGAATCTTGCACAACGCTATCATACTACAGTAGGTGCTATTCAGTATCTAAATGGCATTCCATCAAGTCTTATTGTTCCCGGTATTGCACTCGTCATACCGTCTCGGCAGTCGTATATCGTACGTCAGTATACTGTAAAATCAGGGGATAGTTTATGGTCAATTGCAAATGATTTCGGAGTACCCCTTACTGATTTGCGAGATTTTAACATGCCATTTCCTAATCAACGTTTAAGTAGTGGGCAAACGATACTTATCCCAGTGGCTATTACTGAAAAGCCTAGAATTGAGTCAAATGCTTATTTGGTTGTGTCTGGAAAAGAACGAGACCTTGATCTTGTGAGACAATATGAGTCGATGCTAACAGATGTGTCAGTATTTAGTTATCGAATGAAACCAACTGGTGAGCTAGTTAAGCCAGTATTTTCTTTACCGCCTGTGCCTGGTATTCGATACTGGATGGTTGTTTCAAATGCCACAAAAGAGGGGGATTTCAGTGCAGATTTGGCTCACCACATTTTTACGGATGGTAGTGCTCTTCAAAGACTAATTGATGAGATTTTGGATGAATTAGGGGATAGACAATGGGCTGGTATCAGCCTAGATGTAGAACATGTAAATCCATCTGATCGGCAGCTTTTGTCGGCATTTGTACAAAAGGTGACTCAAGCACTACATGGTAAAGGGTATCAAGTAGCTATGGCCATGCCGCCCAAATCATTTGATGACCCACAGAATCCTTGGGTTGGTGCAGTTGACTATGCAGTTCTCGGAAAATTGGTGGATCGCGTAATGCTAATGACGTATGATTGGGGATATCCTGCTGGAACACCTATGGCCGTAGCTCCAGTGGATAAAGTCAGAGGTGTGTTAAACTATGCACTTTCACAAATGGATAGCCGTAAGGTATTACTTGGTATGCCCCTTTATGGTGATGATTGGCCACTCCCGCATCTCCCCACAAAGCCTGCTACACTGATGGATAATCAAAGTTTGCTACTTCGTGCACTTCAATATGAAGCGGAAATTGCGATTGATCCAGTCTCTGTTGCTCCTGTATATACTTATGAACATGAGGGACAGCGTATTGTTTGGTTTAATGATGCACTCAGCACGTTAGCTAAAAATGCACTCGTGAGAGAATACAATATGCGGGGGTTCTTTTACTGGGAACTCGGATTTGATTTCCCACAAAATTGGGAACTTCTTACTGATGGTTTTACTATTGATCATGCATGAGTCAATAAAAGGTATGTTAAGATAATAGTGATTCACAGTCGCATGAATAGAGGCATTCGATCTATTGATACGACTTACATACGATGTGTCTTATAGGAGGATGTACGCAATGGATGATACTAAGGCTAAGGAAATGCTTCCAGAACATGTACAAAAACTAGCATTTAATTTAACTGTTAAACCATATTTTCTGGATGAGTATAGATTTTGGTACATACAAGAAATTCGATTCGATGATATAGTTAAACCTCGTGGTAAACGGTTTCGACTAGTTGACAGCCGGACCGGTGAAGTGCGTGATGCATTTGATCATGATCGTATGGCAATACAATTAGCGAGTAAGCTCGATGCAAGGCTGGACGCCACTGACCTTCCCATAACTGATATTGTAGAATTACAGGAACAAGCGATTGTGATTATGGTAGATAATAGAAAGTTTCAATGGAACTTATTGGACGATCATATTGTAGAGAGAAAGTCTTATGAAATTGTAGCAGATTATGAATTGATGTCTCCTGATGGGAAATGGGTTGCCTATGTTGATCAATATAATTTGTATGTTCGCTCACTTGAGCAAGGAGATATCATTCAAATAACAACTGATGGAGAAAAAGAGTATGCATATGCGACCCTTCCAGATGCATACGGTTCCAAGTTAGTCGATGAACTGGCAGCAAAAAAATTACCTCCAATGGCCATTTGGTCCCCTGATTCTTCTCATCTTTTTACACATAAAACAGATCAGCGTCATGTGCGGACAATGTATATTGAACAATACGTCCCAGAAGGGGATGGAGTTCCTCCAAAGACACATGCCATGCGTTATGCATTGCCAGGTGATGAACATGTGCCTTTATTAGAGCTTGTTGTGTGCAGTCTTACGGGTGAGCAAGTATTTTTAAAAACAGACCCATTGGAGATGAGTGCTCTTCAATACACGTTATTTGATCCAAGTGCTCCCATTGCTTGGTGGCTTGACGAACAACATGTGTACTATCTTCATGTGTCGCGTGGAACTAAATCGACACGCCTTTGCGTAGCACATAGTCCTTCTGGTGAAGTGACGATTATTTATGAGGAATGTGCAGATACATTTATGCAAATGGATTTTATTCCAAGAGGGAAAAGTGTACATGTTTTACGTGATCAAACAGCATGCATATGGCTTTCCGCTAGAACTGGATGGAACCATTTGTATATGATACAGATTGGTTCTGAAAAAAAGGAATATGCTCTAACAGAAGGAGAGTATGCTGTCGATGCAATTGTTCAAGTCGATGAGAAGAATGGCTATGTTTATTTCTTGGCAAATGGAAGAGAAGAAGGATTACACCCTTATTATCGTCAACTATACCGAGTGTCATTTACGGGAGGAAGTATCGAACGTTTAACTCCTGAAAACGCAGATCATCGTATCGTGTTTTCACCTGAACTTAGCAGTTTCGTTGATACCTACTCACGTGTTGATCTTTCACCTATCACTGTTGTACGAGCATATGACGGAAAGCTGATTGCTACTATTCAAAGCAGTGATATTGAATTATTACTAGCGCATGGATATCAATTGCCAGAAGTTTTTCATGTAAAAGCACGCGATGGGGTAACGGATCTGTATGGTGTCTTCATTCGTCCTGTACCATTTGAGGAGAATAAAAAATATCCAGTTATTGATTTTGCGTATGGTGGGGTACACACAACTTTTGCGCCAACAACCTTTCCTCTTACTGCACAAGGACGAGATCAAATGCACATCGCCCAGTCCCTCGCACAACTTGGATTTGTAGTGATCATGATGGACGGAATGGGAACACCAGGTCGATCCAAGGCATTTTATGATGTATGCTACAAAAATCTTCAAGGTGCAGCAGGTATACATGATCACGTGTTAGGAACACGGGAGTTGGCAGAACGCTTTCCTTTTATAGACATAGAACGAGTCGGCATGTATGGCTTTTCAGGTGGTGGATATGGAAGTGTTAGAGCCATGCTTGAATTTCCAGAATTCTATAAGGTAGCGGTAGCTGGCTGTGGTGATCACGATAACCGTTTGTATTCAGTCGAGTGGGGTGAGCGTTATCAAGGATTATATGATGAGGATATCTATCAGCAACAAGTTAGCTCTACACTTGCACAGCAGTTAGAAGGAAAATTATTTCTTATGCATGGGGATATTGATGACAATGTGCATATGCACCACACCATGCGCATGGTCGATGCATTGATACATGCTGATAAGGACTTTGATCTACTTATATTGCCAAATCGTGGGCATGCTTTATCAAGAGATCCGTATGTCATTCGTCGTATCATGAAATACTTCACTCAAAATCTATAAGTTATGAGATAGTTAGAGTGGCTTGTATGTTAGATTTTCAGAGGCCTCTGGCAGTTATGTCAGGGACCTCTGTTATCTACAAAACGATGTTATCATGCTATTTCACAACTTCATGAATTTAGCGGACAAGCAGTACAGAACAAGGGGCGCGACGTGTTACGGATTCGCTCACACTACCAAGGAGTAGGCGCTCAAGTGCCCCTTTGTTATGTGCTCCGAGCACGACAAGATCAGCTTTTATTTTTTCTGCAAAGTCGACAATCACTTCTCCAGGAACACCAATCTCTGATTGAAGAGTAGGAATAATGTGTGAGTCTTTAAAAAGTGCATCTGCATGGTTTAAAATTTCATGATTAATTGTAATATCGTATGGCACAGGTAAAACGCCAAATTCACCGTTAACATACGGAATCGATTCAACATACAAAATATGTACTTTTACATCTTGATGTGCTGAGAAAGTGTGCAATGCATATTGAACAGCATGATCAGCTGATGGTGTTCCATCGTATCCAATGAGAATATTCATGTTCTCGTCCCCTACCTTTTCATGTAGCTATATGTATTATGCCGTATTTCTCTAGCCTTGACTAGGGAATATCCTGTAGCAACTTAGAGCAATGTCACTAGATCACTGCATTTCCATGTATAGAAAAAGAAGCGTACAAGTAGAAACCAGTACGCTTCTTGATGTGTGCATCATGAAATTAAAATTTCTCTGAAACCAATTTAGCTTGCATAAATAATTGTAGATAATCTGGGCCACCTGTTTTTGAATCAGTACCAGACATACTAAATCCACCAAAAGGATGAACACCGACAAGTGCTCCTGTACATTTGCGATTAAAGTACAAATTGCCACAAAACATCCGCTCACTTGCATAAGCTAGATGTTCCTCATTTTGACTAAATACAGAACCAGTCAGGCCATAATCTGTGGAATTAAAGATATCAATAGCTTCCTCAAAACTGTCTGCTTTCATCATACCAAGTACTGGTCCAAAAATCTCTTCTTGCATCAATCGGCTATCTGCCTTTGCGTCGATGAAGATAGTTGGTTGAATGAAGTATCCGTAATCCGGGCCTAATTCACCACCTGTAGCAAGCTTTGCTTCCGTCTTTCCAATCTCGATATACCGTTGTACTTTTGCAAACGATTTATCATCGATGACCGGACCGACGTATGCATTATCTTCAGGATTACCCATTTTTAATGCTTTGGTTAACTGTACTACTTTTTCTACAACAGTATCATAAACGTCTTTATGGATGATGGCACGACTGGCTGCAGAGCATTTTTGACCCTGAAATCCAAAAGATGATTGGACGATAGCAGTAGCTGCAGCATCGAGATCTGCATCGCTGTCTACAACAATACCGTCTTTCCCACCCATTTCTGCAATGACACGCTTGATCCATTTTTGACCAGGGATACGCTTATTAGCATGTTCGACAATATGCAACCCGACATCACGTGAACCTGTAAAGGAAATAAACCGAGTATCGACATGACCAGTCATATAATCGCCAATCGTTTCTGGGCGTCCAGGCACATAGTTAAGAACGCCTTTAGGTAAACCTAGTTCTTGCATTAGTTCTACAAATTTAGCAGCTATAATCGGAGCATTGGGAGACGGCTTAAGTAAAATAGTATTACCTGCAACAATGGCGGATGTTGCCATCCCAGCCATAATGGCAAGTGGGAAATTCCACGGCGGAATAACAATGCCAACTCCTAGTGGGATGTATATCTGACGATTTAATTCTCCCTCATAGGGCACAAGTGGAACAGGAATATCAATCCGCAACATTTCCCGCGCGTAATACTCCATGAAATCAATGGCTTCTGCAACATCAGCATCTGCTTCCGCAAAACTTTTCCCAGTTTCATATACCATCCAAGCACTAAATTCAAACTTGCGACGACGTACTGCTGCAGAGGCTTTTAGTAAATAACTACTGCGAACTTCAGCGGAAGTATAGCGCCATGTCTTAAATGCTTGTGTTGCTGCTTCCATGGCTTGATCCACTAACTTTTGATCAGCTTGACTAACCGTTCCAATGATCTGTTCTTTGTTTGCAGGATTATAAGATGGTTCAGTTTCATTTGTAAAAACCGCTTCTCCGTTAATGATGAGGGGATAGGATTTACCAAGTTCATTTTTTACTTTAGCCAATGCATCTCGCATTGCTTTGTCGTTTTGTGGCAAACTAAAATCAACAAACGGTTCATTTTTAAATGGGGTTGTTGTCATCTTGCATCATCCTTTCAATTATGAGTGAACCATTGATTTTACAACAAATGCAACATTTGCGGGTCGCTCAGCTAGGCGCCGCATAAAATATGCATACCAATCGTCTCCATAAGGAACATAAATACGGACTCTATATCCTTCTGAAGCTAATTGCTGTTGTAGTTGTGTGCGAATACCGTATAGCATTTGAAACTCAAAGCGATCATTGGCTATGTGGTGCTCGCTTATAAAGTGCTTCATCTGATCGATAATAGCATCGTCATGCGTAGCAATAGCTGTATAATGTCCTGCAGATAAGTGCTGTTGAACCAGGGTTACGTAGTTTTTATCAACGTCTGCTTTGACTGGATAAGCTACAGATGCCTCTTCTTTATAAGCACCTTTTACAATGCGTAAGTTAACATCAAGCGCACCTAGATGCGTGATATCTTCCTTACTCTTATACAAATATGACTGAATCACTAGTCCTACTGTATTTCCATATATCTCATGCATTTCTTTAAAAAGTGCAATGGTTGCTTCGTTATGTGCATAATCTTCCATGTCAATACGCACAAAATTACGGTGTTTTTTTGCTTCATCAAGGATTCTACGTACGTTGTTGACGCATAAATCGCGCGACAGATCCATACCCAGCTGAGTAAGCTTAATAGAAAGGTTGGATCGTATGCCATGTTCAGCTATGGCTGTTAGAGCTGATACGCAAGCATCGGCAGAGAGTTCAGCTTCCTCTGCTGTAAATACAGACTCACCAAGATGATCTAATGTGACAAGTAAATTTTGTTTATTTAACGTCTGCACTGACTTAATTGCTTCGGACAATGTCTGTCCAGCAACAAACCGCTGTGCACCAAATCGCAATCCATAGCGACGCGCTAACTCGTTAGCTTGACGATTCTTTGCCATGTAGAGTAAGGCGTTACGCATAACTTGTTCCACCGTCTCATATCTCCTTTCACACGATAAAGGGAGTCATATCAATTCGTTCCCTTATCCATATGACAAGCAAAAAACGTGCCATAATAATGATATGGTGGAGTTATCATAAATGCTAAGACACTCACTGTGATTGCTTCTAACATAAAATATCTTAACACATATGTATACCTATGTACAGGTTATATGCAAAAGTGTATATTTACAATATTGACATGTATGTATAGTGATAATGACAAGTAAAGGATGTACTGCTGATGAATGAAAAGGATTTTTTTGATTCTGTAGATTTTCATAATATTTTGCCGAAAGTGAGTAGGGGAGCTAGTGATTTTGACCATGCAACTGAAGTAAGTCAAGCAACTGTTGCTACTTTGCTTGATACCTTACAAGAAGCTGTAACGATCGTAGATGCAGTTGGTGTGGTCCGTCATTGGAGTGCTGCAGCGAAGCGGTTGTATGGTATTGATGCAGAAGATATTGTAGGGAAACCTATTGTAGATTTTCCTTGGAAATCTCTTATATTGGATCGTGTATTAAAAGAAGGAATTAGTGTTCATCAACTTTATCATGAACCTCGTCCGCATGTGCATGTCCTAATTAATGCACTGCCTATTCGCGTTCACGGAGAGATTGTCGGGGCAATTGCAACAGAGCAAGACGTCACAAGTATGGTTCGTTTAGGTGATGAACTGATGAATACAACTAGGCAACTAGCGACGTTAGAGGGAACGGTACAACGCAAAGGTATCGATTTTGATGCTTTTGAAGGAATTCTCGGAAACGGATCTGTGATGACAAAGGCGATTGATTTAGCTCGTCGCGTGGCAACTTCCAATGCTACTGTGTTTTTATATGGTGAGTCAGGCGTCGGAAAAGAGTTATTTGCTCATGCTATCCACCGCGCAAGTAAACAGTCTAAAGGTCCTTTTATTGCAGTCAATTGTGGAGCAATACCACAGGCTTTGTTTGAAAGTGAGCTCTTTGGCTATCAATCTGGAACATTTACTGGAGCGGATCGTAAAGGGAAGATGGGAAAGATGGAACTTGCGCAAAAGGGGACGCTTTTTCTAGATGAAATTGGTGAGCTTCCACTTGAACTCCAGGTTAAATTACTTCGCGTTTTAGAGGATCGTGTATTGTATCGCATTGGAAGTGAACGAGGTATCGATCTTGACGTGCGCATTATTTCGGCGACAAATCGAGACTTGCAGATGGAGGTCAAGAGTGGGCGATTTCGAGCAGATCTTTACTATCGCTTAAACGTTGTTTCGCTTGATTTACCCCCGCTAAGAGATCATATGGAAGATATTCCACTTCTCGTTCAGCGATTTGCTCATCAATTTGCTATCCAGTACAACAAAGTCATTCCAACTTTTGATCCTGATGTCATCTTAGCGCTCATGAGATTTTCTTGGCCAGGAAATGTTCGGCAACTGAAGAATATTGTAGAGCGAGTTGTGATATTAGCAGAGGAAGATCATATTCATGTTCATCATTTACCTGCAGAAGTGCAACAATTTGTTTTGACAAAAGAAGATGCAACGGTACCTTACGTGATGCAAGATAGACATGAAGTACGAGAAACTCTAGAAGATCATGCAAACTTCCTTGACAACCAAAATCACGTAAAGTTCCCAAGTACAAACGCTCATTTTACTACAGAAGCTGCTGCTATTACTACAAAATTGCAGAAGAATAAAAGGGGAGTTACCAAAGCCATAGTACAAGCAGCCTTGTTGCGCACATATGGCAACAAGGCTGCGGCGGCGCGTGAATTGGGTGTTTCTCGTGCTACTTTGTATCATTATATGCGCGTATACGGAATATCTGATGATAGTCGAGTAGCAGACACCAAGAAAAGCTAAGCATTTTCTTGTTCACGTGCACTTTTTTCTATGAGTGCGGTTTGTAATGATTGGGTATGTAACCCACTTGCACTTCCCCAGTAAAAAAAGATGATCGAACCAATGATTACAACTACGATATCATAAGGATAGGGGAGTGCATTGATCCCGCCAAAACTTCCAAAATACGAGATGAGTAGCATAAAAATCATAAAGGCGAGTAACCAAATGGAGGCCTTGATATGTGCTGAAAGTTGACTGCGCAGATGTTTCGATCGCGTGACAAATCCAGCATAAATGACAAGTGCAATTAATTCTAAAATCATAAGTGGCTCTACGTTTCCCCAACCTGACCAGTACACTATATTGCTACCTACGATAAAAGCAATGAGTGAAATGACAGGAAGATTACGTAAACGCACAGGGCGACTAGCATCTGGTGCATGGCGTCTAAACACCATGGCGGAAACGGGACCCATAATATATGTGAGAACAGATGCACTAGAAGCAAAACCCACCAATTTACTCCAAAGTGGGAAAGGTCCCGTCCAGATAATTCCTAATATGAGACTGAGCCACATCGCCGCTCTAGGAATTCCAGTAGCAGGATCAATTTTACCGAAAACACGCCAAAAATAACCGTTATTTGAGAAACCCAAAACAACTCGAGCCGTGGAGGCGAAATATACCCAACCGGATCCGAGTGGAGAAATGACTGCACTAAAACGCATAAACCACGCTAACCAAGTGAGAGAAAGAATCATAGCGACATCAACCAGTGGACCTTGAAATGATATACTTGCCCAACCTTTTGCTAGATATTGTGGTGGTATAGCACCAATAAAGACCACTTGTACAAGAATGTAAATGACAGCTACGATGATTAATTCAAGTACGATGGCACGTGGTACATCACGACCAGGATTACGTGCTTCTGCGGCGAGATCAACCGCTTGTCGAAAACCTAACATAGAAAAAACAATGCCTGATGTGGCGACAGCAGTTAAAATGCCATGAAAACCATAAGGTGCAAATCCGTGGGATGTAAAATTAGAAATATGAATACTAAAGAGAAGAGTAATGACGGTTATGGCGGGAATAATAATCTTTATGGCAGTAACAAAGTTGTTGATGCGCGCTAATAATTTAACGCCATAATAATTGACTAAGAAAAATCCTACGACAAGGAGTGCTTCGATGATCCAACCCAGCAATGTTGGAAAGCCAGTTGTGGCATTAAACAACCCTGAAATACCTAAATATTGAACTGCTGCTTCTGCTTCAATAGGGGGAATCGTTGAATACGCAATTAATGTGGCCACAGACATTAAAAATCCAACGAGCGATCCATGTGAATAATCAGGATATCATACGACTCCACCTGCTTCAGGTAGCATAGCTGAAAGTTCAGCATAAACCAGAGCGATGAAGATCAGTGCAATAGCCCCAATGATCCATCCCACAATTGCACCCGGTCCTGCATCGACAGCAGCATATTGAACGCCAAATAACCACCCTGATCCAATGGCAGCACCTATGCCAATCAGTGTTAAGTCAAGCATGGATAAATGACGTTTTAAATGGTGATTATCATTTTGCACAGATAAGCAACCTCCTTTTGAAATATAGTAGAATCATCGCGTGTAATCGTTTACAATCGGACTATTGTTCCATTTGCAAACAACGCTGAATCATAAAGTATTATGGGTTATTTTATCCTGCAATAAGATTTTATACAAGAGTGGTATAGTTATATAGCCTGTTCAAAAAGGGGGCAGGTAAGACCCGCGCAGTGCAAGGAAGCAAGCCAAGAATGTGGACTGAGCGTACGTTTTGGGTACGTGAGGGAGCGTTCTTGGCGCTGACGCTGCCATGCGCCGGGGA
This sequence comes from Sulfoacidibacillus ferrooxidans, assembly GCF_022606465.1. Taxonomy (NCBI): domain Bacteria; kingdom Bacillati; phylum Bacillota; class Bacilli; order Caryophanales; family Alicyclobacillaceae; genus Sulfoacidibacillus; species Sulfoacidibacillus ferrooxidans. The sequence goes on along the minus strand of NZ_JALBUF010000003.1, from coordinate 13,240 downwards.
GTTCTGACCCCTTTTTGAACAACCTCTTATAGAGTGGATTGGGGGAATAGTTATGAAAGAGCCTATCTTGGTATATACAACAACACAGTGAGGAAAATGTCGCATGGTGAAAGAGTTTCTTTCACAACGCCATTTAGAGTTTAAAGAAGTGAATGTATTTCATAGTTCAGAGACTATTGATGAAATGTTGCACTATACAGGTTCGTTTACTGCACCGTTATTACGGATAGGAACAGAGTACGTTCATGGTTACGATCCGATGTCGATTTCACAATTGCTAGAACGTACAGGTTGGATCGATGATCCAACAAAAGAAACATAGAAACCAGCCCTTAGTACATTGACTAGGGCTAGTTTCTACGACAATGCGTTACTTTAATTTTCCTAAAGTGTATCTTATCTCATGACTTTCTGAAGTGTTTGCGTGGCATTTTTTATATCTGCCTGTACCTGAGCACCAGGATTGTACGCTTGATACCAGCCACGTTGAATCATTAGATCAGTAATCTTGCCATGAGCATACACCGTGTCGTTCAAATGGTGCATGAGCATATCGCGGATATCTGATGTAGCTACCTCAGTAAGGGCGAGTGCCTGATTTTTAATTGAAGCTTTAAGGGTATTGAGCAATTCTGAAGCGACTACTTGGTCTGTGATTAGCATTGTATCCATCATCATCGTGGCCATAGTAACGCCTCCTATTAGTTAAATGCACTTCGTGTTAGCGCATGCTGCAAGTCCGTGATGTGTTTATGACAAGACTGAGCTTGGTTCATGAGAATGCCTCCAAGTTCTTGATCTGTCACGTGTGGTAAAAGGACATTGCATATTGTATAGGAAGTGGTCGTCGAAGCAAGTAGTTCATGTAGTTCGAGTGTTTCGTGTGCGGCTAATCGCTGTGAATTCATCAAACCACTCCTCCAAAGCATTGTACGTTCACGATATGTAATTTACCCTAACGGAGGCACGGTATACTTAGCAAACAATGTCTATTTGGAGCGCATTTTTGCGCTTAATTGATCCCAGTCCTCGTTGGTTAGATCGGCTAATTCGTTAAATTCACCCGCTCCTTGAAGCCACTCACCGCCATCGATAGTCACAACTTCACCGTTGATGTAAGCAGCTTCATCAGATACTAAAAACGCTGCAAGGTTTGCTAATTCACTTTTATTACCTGCTCTATGTAAGGGTACTCTGTTTAAGAGGCGTTCACCCATTTCTTCGGATGGAACTAATCTTGACCACGCGCCTTCAGTAGGGAACATGCCTGGAGCGATAGCGACTTGACGAATGCCGTACTTTGCCCATTCCACAGCAAGTGATCGAGTCAGTGTTAAAACGCCCGCTTTAGCTGCCGCCGAAGGGACTACAAATCCCGAACCAGCACCAGATGCGGCATAGGTTGTTACGATATTGAGCATGGTCCCGCTCTTTTTTTCCTCAATCCAGCGTTTGCCCAGTTCAAGAGTCATATAAAATGTGCCATGCAATACAATATTAAGCACAGAATCGACAGCTCGAGAGGATAGACGCTCTGTTGGACTAATGAAATTTCCTGCCGCATTATTTACAAGTATATCTACCTTACCATAGTGTGCGTAGATCGCATCAAATAATTCAGTCACTTGACTAGGATCTCTTACATCGCATGGATGGTAAAAAACTTCGCCTCCATTTTGCGTCATTTCCTGTGCAGCTGTTTGTAAGACATCTTTTCTCCTACTAGCAATAGCAAGCTTTGCCCCTAATTCTAAATAGCGTTCTCCAATAGCGCGACCTAATCCTGTACCACCACCTGTTATTACAATTACTTTGTCCCGTAATAAATCACTGCGAAACATGGATACCAATCCCCTCATAAGTTAGAAACTCTACATTCTATTATACATGGGTAAGCTATAAGGTATCAGGCAATACAGATATTAGCTGTAGAAATTCGATTAAATATATAGTTATCGTGTATCGCTACAACAGTTGTATTAGAATAAATAGAAGTAAGAAAGAAAGAGGCGAGTGAGATGACCGTTACATTAGGGGATTACCCATTATTTATTGGAGGTAATTGGAGTTCTGGAATATCAGATAAACGATTTGACATTGTCAATCCAGCCACTGAAGAAGTGGTTGCCACAGTACCCAATGCGGTACCAGAAGATATGCACATGGCTATAGAAGCAGCGGTGATTGCTCAATCAGAGTGGGGTAACAGTGTGGCATCGTACCGTTCACAGATTTTAGCACGTGCTGCACATCTGATGCGTGAGCGAGTAGAAAAATTGGCAGAGGTTATGACCCTTGAAGAGGGGAAGCCACTTGCTGATGCGCGCGGTGAAGTGCTATATGCGGCCTCATTTTTAGAATGGTTTGGGGAAGAAGCAAAGCGCATATATGGCGATATGATTCCAGCAAATACGCCAGAAAAACGCATAGTAGTTATCAAACGACCCGTAGGCGTAACAGCTGCGATTACCCCATGGAATTTCCCGGCAGCCATGATTACGCGCAAAGTAGGACCGGCACTTGCTGCAGGATGTACGATGATTATTAAGCCGTCAGAATTAACTCCATTATCAGCCCTTGAGATTGCGAAAATTTTCGAGGAAGCTGGGTTACCTAAGGGAGTCTTATCAGTCGTTGTAGGAAATGATGCGTCAGCTCTTGCTAAAGTCGTGATGGATGATATGCGCGTACGCAAAATATCATTTACAGGATCAACTGAAGTTGGGAAGATCCTGATGCGACAAGCTGCAGATACGATGAAACGAGTATCATTGGAACTAGGGGGCCATGCGCCATTTATTGTGTTTGACGATGCAAATATCGATGATGCAGTAGAGCAGGCCATTATTTGTAAAATGCGTGGTATGGGAGAAACGTGTGTCTCAGCTAACCGTTTCTATGTGCAACAAGGTATTGTGGAAGCGTTTACGGACAAATTGGCAACACGGATGGGACAAATGCGTGTGGGTAATGGACTAGATGCAGGCATTTCAGTAGGTCCTTTAATCGAACCTGCTGCAGTTGATAAAGTGGATCGACATGTACAAGATGCAGTTGATCAAGGGGCAACACTTATTAGTGGAGGTAAACGACATAGTGAACAACGCGGATATTTTTACGAACCAACCGTTTTAGCGAATGTCACAGAATCTATGCTCGTGATGAATGAAGAAACATTTGGCCCAGTTGCAGCTATTACTCCATTTACGGATGAAGATGAAGTCATAGAGCGCGCTAACCATTCACCGTTTGGACTTGCCGCCTACTATTTTACACGTGACATAGGACGTGTATTTCGCTTAGCAGAACGTTTGGAGTACGGTATTATCGGTGTAAATGATGGAATGCCATCGACTGCACAAGCACCCTTTGGTGGTGTAAAGCTATCTGGGATTGGACGCGAGGGAAGTAAGTATGGATTAGAGGAGTATCTCGATATTAAATATATCTCATTGGGAGGTATTCTTAAATAACAACGAATGCATGCATGGTATGACGGATGATACATACAATTCCAGCCACGTCTAATTCCAAAGCCTAGGGGATACTTGCCGCTTTCCAAAGCGGGTAAAGATGCATTTACATATCTCAGGTAAACTTTTCGATCGATGTGAAAAGGAGGAGGAAAATGTATGCATCCGCTATATCGTCATGCCACTACACTTGTTGGTCAACCAATTTACGTACACAGTAATGGACGTGTGCATTATGGTGTACTGCATTCAGTGACTTCCGAAGGCGTGTATCTTCGCCCCATGAACCGTACTGGAACAGCTAGTGCAACAAAGGATGATCGTTTGAATGTTCAACAACTGGCACTCACAGAAACAGAAAACATGGATATTGAACAAGTCTTTTGGCCATTATTCTTTTTGCCGTGGTTAGCTATTGGAGCACTTGGTGCTTGGGCATGGTGGTAATCCACTACCTGTATCAACAAGGTAGAAGACGGGATGATATCCCTTCTTCTACCTCACAATCTTTACATAAACTACGGAACCATAGTTTTTGAATCTTGTGTCTCAGTATTGAGAATGTTTGTTACTTGAGATGTCTGCCAATTCTTAAGTTGTTCTTTTACTTCCTGCAATTCTGATCTAAAATCTTTCCAGCCCTGCAAATCTTGATGTATTGATGTTAAACGTTCTGTTGCTTCGTTAAACCGTTCGACATTTTCCCTGACGTAACGAATAATTTGAATTTTCTCTTGAGGGGTCACTGATCTTAAAGTGAATGGTTCTGGATCATTTGGTATAAGTGCCTGTGTTTTTTCGATTTTGCTATATAATTTACGTAAAGCAGCCCGTAATTGTCTCATATCTTCCTGTGTTTGGTCATAATTCCTCGTCATTAATTCCTCTAGGTGCGTGTTTTGTGAAGAAGATCCATTCGATGGTTGCATGTGTTAAACTCTCCCTTTTTTCAAGATATCTCATCATACTCAGTAAAATCTATTTGGTCTCCTGTCTTGGTAAAAAATGATGGTTTCGCCCAATTTGCATACTCATGCGCATTTTTTTATGAAGTGCATAGGCTATAGTCGTGTGAACATATGTACTTTTGAACAAAGGGGATAGAAAATTGAGTTACCGTATAAGTGTTCACGAGGCCTTGATGGTTCATGAATTGCTGTTGGAAACAAGCGTTGGACTATGGAAATGCCATCAAGCTATTCATGAGGTCCATGACCAAGAACTAAAGGAGTTAATCGAAGCCCATGTGGTAGATGCTAAAGAGGGAATGTGGAATCTCGTTACACTATTGCAACGTCGCCCTTTACTCCTGCCAAGTGACTATATTTATAAGGGGTCTGAGTATGGAAAATAAAGAAATCATTACACGAATGATAGTGTTAGACCTACTCCTTACAACCAAATTAGCCATGCAAAACAGTGCATCTGCCTTGATGGAGGCTGCCACACCAGAGGTGCGAGAAGTATTTTCTAACCAGTTTCAAACTGCTGCAGATTTTCATGCTATGTTGGCTGATTTGGCAGCACAACGAGGATGGTATGACGCATACGATATGGAAACACAAATGAGACATGATGCGCGCTTAGCCCAGTGGGTATATCAAATGAGTTGACAAGAAAGGTGTCGTCTAAAGAGCAATGTACTCTTTAGACGACACCTTGTGTTTATCAAGTATTATAAGAAACTAAAACATTTGATGAACAGCTACTAAATGATGACTCCAGAAACCATGATCAATTGATAAATAACCAACTTTACCTAGCCCGCCGCCTTCTTCGATCATCTCACCATGTCCAATATAGATGCCAACATGAGCTGATCCAGATGGGTTCGTCGTATCGGAGAAAAATAATTCATCGCCAGGTTGCATTTGTGAAATAGGTATATTCCATCCAATGCGCTCAAATTGCACTTTAGAGGAGCTAGAAAAATCATACCCTAACGCTTCATGAAAAACATATTGCACAAAATTTGAACAGTCAAATCCGTATTGCCCTCTGTCTTCATTGTGTCCCCAAATATAAGGAGTACCCAACTTGCTTGTTGCAATCTGTTCCACAGCTTGTAATTTTGCAGCATAACTTGCAGTAAGAGGTACCAACGGTTGGATGTTCGGATCAATTGTTACGCCAGGTGGAAGAATACTACCTGAAGAATCATTGTGTTGCGTATACCCAGTAGCTTGCTGTGTACTACTGCTGTTAACAGGAACGCTTTGAGTCACCGTAGCTGTACTAGTTACTGAATGTGTTTGTGACTGACCACCATTCGATGAAGGGATGCTGGAAGTTGAAAATTGTGAAACATAATAATGATCAGCTGTAATATAACCAATGGTTCCATCAGGAAGTTGTACATGTAGCCAGTAACGAGTAGCACTTAACACTTGAAGGTTTGTCCCAACTTGAACTAACTGAATCTCATTATACGTTCCTAAGTGTGGAGAAGTTTTAAGGTACGCGGCGTGTACAACGACAGCCTGCGATGATGACTCTGTTGCCATCGTAGAGGCGAATGCAAGCGGGAAACTAGACATAAATGGAAATGCTATCGTGCTCATTAAAATACCTGATCCAATTAATGTAGTGAGTGTTTTTTTAGTCGTTAGTTGCATGTTTTGATGGCCTCCTTTGTAGTAGCCTCCGAGGTTAATTGTCGGGTTAGGGAACAAAGGATCGGCCCATCTCATGGATTCACCCCGAGTCTGCTGTACAGACAATACGACTCCCCCGTACTTCTTTGCGAAGATTCGGCACGAGTAGGTTAACATGAGAGATGGATAAACACATTGCAAAATATATAGAATGAGAGGAATAATACGGTTAATAATGTCTGATTACAATAGCAGATGAATTTATTATGTATCTGAAACTTGCTCAGTATGTTTTTGCGTAACTTCTTTTTTGACAGTGCGGGTGGTTTCTAAAAACATTGGATTCGCATCTTCATTTAGCCCGCCATAACGCGTCCAAAGAAGTCGTACAATAAGGATCAGGCAAAATGCTCCGACTTCTATAGCAAGATGTTCATCATTCATTGAAAGTAATATTTTTCGTGCAAGTACAGTTAAGATGACATCCATAAGGCGATTTGGAGATAAGGTGCGAATTAGATCTAAAATTTCATAGACAAGTAACAAAGAGAAGATATCTTCTGTCATTTTTCTGTAATTTGTTAAAAATAATTCTGGATGAAATAAAAATTCACCCCACTGCGCAGCAAACCCAATCACGCCCATGACGAGGGTAAAAAGTATTAAAGCGACGATGGCCCAACGAATAAATAATAGCATATGACGGCCTAATGCAAAGATGCGACGATCCATGGAATCCCTCCTGAATGATTTCATTAAAAGTATTCCATAAAAAGGACAATATAAAACAAAAAAGATGATATAGAAAATAATCATTTATAAGTGTACGTCACTAGCATTAGGTGATCCTCTTGTTATATAATTTGGTAAAGATATTTTTGACAAATTACTAACATCTTATGATGATTATAGTTTTGAATGTATATATTGAAACAATCTTAAAAATAGTTGGAGGTTTATTTTGAAAACATTAACAGTTGCTCAAAAACTCATTATGGTATGGATTCTCATGGCATTATCCGTACTGATCGTTAACTTAATTACATTTTCAATGAGTCAACAGGAAAAGACGCATGTTGCTCAATTAAAAAATGAAAAAATGGAGTTGCTTGATTTATCCAATAATGCATTTATCGGTTTTTTAAATATGGATGACCAATCGAATATGCTTGTAGGATTAGAAGGTACTTCACTTTCAAAGTCACTATATTCTCAAACACTGCAACAAGTATTACAAGGTGAAGCACAACTTAACCAATCCTTACAAGCAATGAAAACACTTCCATTCCTCTCTCCTAAGGAGCGTGCTATGGTACAGCAAGCTTCTCTCGCAGCACAGGGATATGAGAGTTATTGGAATATTGTTGATAAAAATAATGAAACAAATCATGCGCTTGCAGCGACAACAATGTATGTAACAAATAGTAACGTTTCTAATGAAGTGACTTCAGATTTGCAAAATATTAGTTCTTTAGCACAAACAAGTATTCAGGCATTTTTTAAAGCCACAAATTCAGAAGCAAACACGCTTTCATTCGTTTCTTTATGTACGCTAATACTTGTGATTATCGGGAGTGCAGGTAGTTTGTTGTACATCCGATATCTGGTTCGCCCCATTGCATACTTGTCTAATGAAGCTAACTTAATGGCAAAAGGTAATTTTGCCAAACGCACTTTGCCATATAAGCGTAAAGACGATTTAGGAATGCTTGCAGATCACCTCTACGTTATGGCAAGTGAAATGCGAAGAATGATTATAGGAATCCAAGAAACAGCGATGCAATTGACTGCTGCTTCAGAAGAATTTACAGCAAGTGCCCAAGAAACTGCACATGCAGTAGAACAATCTACCCTATATGTGCAACAAGTAGCAAAAGGGGCATATGAGCAGCAAGAAAAGGCGGAATCCGCATCAAGTCAGGCTTTAACTATGACGAAGGAAATGGCTAAAATGACGGATTTCACCAAACATTTGAGAGAGCAATCACTTTTACATGTATCTAAAGCCAATGATGGTCAAGCGAATGCAGATATTGCTACAGAACAAATGCGTACAGTACGTGATGATGTAGCGGGTATTGCTCAAACCATGCGCCAACTAGAAGATGATGCAAGAACGATTACTAGTACTATGGAAGTTATTCAGGATATTGCCGCACAAACTAATCTGCTTGCATTAAATGCAGCGATCGAGGCTGCAAGAGCAGGAGATGCCGGACGAGGGTTTTCAGTTGTAGCAGAAGAAGTGCGTAAGCTTGCAGATCAATCACGAGTAGCGGCGCAATCAATCACGTTACTTGTACTCGCAGTCAATGATCGCATTATGCAAACAACTGCTGCCGTGCACAGTGCAGATGAGCAGGTCAAAGTGTGTGCAAGCTCTGTGGAAGAGTCTAGTGATTCTTTTCATTCGTTTGCATCTGAGGCAACGATTCGAGCACAAGATGCAAATGATGGCAGTTTAAGAGCCAATTTGTTACAACAAGCTTCTGAAGAATCGGCTACTGTTGTAGATGAGATTGCATATATTGCAAGACAAACTTCAACTGCTGTTGCACAAATTGCGGCAAATGCTGAAGAACAATTGGCTACTATGGAAGAAGTTACATCAAGTGCAGTAGCCTTAAGTCGATTAGCGGAACACTTACAGGGGATGATTGAAGAGTTTGTGGTGTAGCATGTAAACATTAGCCACAATGATTATAGGGCAATGCGTGATTAATCACGCATTGCCCTATAATCCATGAGTACACGTTATATCTTTGAGTGATTGAGTTGGTTCGTCCATTGAATGAGGTTATCCATGAGTTGCTTAAGAAAATCTCGCGCTACATCATCTGTAAGTTTGCCGTCTTCAGAAAATTTTTGAGCTGCAAAGGAGATGAGAACTTCTGGTCGTGATACTGGACGCATATCGAGAGCATGTATTATATCACGTAAATGAACCTGTGCTTTAGATGTCCCATAAGCACCAAGAGTAGCGCCAGTAATGGCTACTGGTTTACGAGCTAATGGAGACCCAAATGTAGAGCGTGACAACCATTCTAAAGAATTTTTAAGTGCAGCTGAAATAGTGAAATTGTACTCTGGAGTTACAAAAATAAAGGCATCGGCAGACTTAGCAAGTGTAACTAAGGCTTCTATGGAAGCTGGCAGCTCATTTTCTAAGTCTTGGTTATAAAGAGGCAGATTTGAGATATCTGCTGTGGTATACTTGACATTAGATGGTAGTAATTCACTGGCAGCAGTCAGCAGTTTCGTATTATAAGAGTTTTTTCTCAAGCTCCCCGAAATACCTACTATGTGTAATTGCTTTGATTCACTCATTAAAAGTATCCTCCTAAAACTAATGAAATATTAGTCACTTATTTAATTATACAATAGTAAATGCATCGCCGCAAATTACGATCGAATGGAAAGGACATTGTAATTCCTTAGACTGATGTTGCGGTTATAGAGTCAAGGGCGGTTATCCTTTAAAGAAAGGGCTGGGAAAGAGATGAGATCAACTTGGTTGAGTATACTTGTGATTGTCATTGTAGGATTAGGCGCAATGATTACTAATCCACCAGAAAATAAATATACAACTTGGCTTGTGACTCAAGAAGCTCAACGTGAGCATTCTCAACTTGGAAAAGGACTGATCCATTTAGTCGGTAATTTTGTGGCCACGCAAAGTACGACAGAAGAAAATTATGCAGTTTGTACCATATACACTACTGCTATATTTGGTCAAAAGATTGTTGTATTAGGTGCTTTTGATTCTTTTATTCCACTTCATTTGCCATCTTCGACTGACTCAAATGGTAGTGAGTGATGAGTAATGTAAGAGACATCATCATTCTTTTAAAGTTCCAAGGATGATGATGTCTCTAAGTAAAATGATGCATGAGTATGTGCGTGTGAGGCGGTTTATGTTATGACAAGATCATGCGGATATCAAATGATAGGTCTAATACCCTATAATTTGATATCCTGATTCTGCTAAACGAATAAGCGCTTCACCAGCTTGTTCTCCATGCAGTCCGGCTGCAGATACTGCAGTTTCTACCTCATATTGTTGTGCATTAAATGGACAAAATCCCCCATGAACTTTTGCTTCTTGTAACATAGCGAGGGCTCCTTTAACGCGTTCACTTTCACTTCCCACTAATTTGACACCGGGACCAAAAAAGTATACTTCTACATCTTGTCCACGATTTTGTTTTAAACGGCTGGCAAGAATAATACCAGAAAGTGCTTTCTCTTCAAGTTCTGGTCCTGCCGTAATCCAGAAGGCTAACTTTGCCATATGATACAGCTCCTTTTTGAAAATGATCATTGGAAGACATGTGCCATGAGATAGTATATCACAATTCCTTACAATGGAGTTAAGAGTGAGTGTCTGACGCTTTTTTATCGATCTTAGCAAGAGTCCAAATCATTCGCAAAACAAAAACGACTACAAATACCCACATATACTCGGATAACGTAGGATTTCCAGGGGATAAAAGCAATTTACGTGCAAAAATCGTCAGCAGTAGGTCAAGTAAACGTATGGGTGATAAGTATCTTAATAAATCTAAGACTTCATATAATAATAGCAGAGAAAATAAATCGTCAACAATCGCATAAAAGTCAGTAAATAAAATACCAGGATGTAAAATGAGCATAGACCAACGAATAAGAAAATCAACAAGTCCTATGATAATGAGAAGTACGATTATTATGACAATAGATGGTCTAATAAGATGAACAAGCATTTTCGATCGTTCGATCCATATTCTCAATTCGCTCATCACACCAACTCCTTATCGGTGTAGTATAACACAACAAAAAATAATCTAGTGTTACAATTCTGCAATTGATCATTTCATCGTGTTTGAATTGTGTTAAGATAAATATGTAATCTATTCGAAATTCGAAAGATTTAAAAGGCTTTTAAAAAGGAGAATGATAGATGCAAGAACGATTGCGACGTAAAGATGTACCAGAAGAACTCACTTGGAATGTAGCAGCACTTTTTCCTTCTGTAGTTGAGTTTGAAAAAGAAATTACCGATCTTGAAAAAGATGTAGCTACAGTCACTCAATTCAAAGGAAGGTTACACGAAGGTAGCGCAAATCTTTTGGCTGCGTTTCTAGCAAAGGAAGCTCTGAGTATGCGCTTAGTTAGAGTGTACACTTATGCAAGTTTAAAATCTTCTGAGGATGGAACAAACTCAGAAAATCAGTCTGCCTCAAGTAAAGTAGCCGGCCTAATGGCTCATGTGAATGCTATGCTTTCTTTTTTTGAAGCAGAACTTCTTGCCCTGCCAAGTGGAACACTAGAACACTTTCTAAAGGAGGAACCGCAACTAGCTGATTTCCAAAAGTATATCACTGAACTTTTGGATTCTAAGGCACATCAGTTGTCGGCAGAAACTGAAGAAGCACTAGCTTCATTAGGAGAAGTACATAACGCACCATATATGATTTATCAACGAAGTAAGTCGTCAGACATGCAATTTCAACCTGTTAAAAACAGTCTAGGTCAAGTGGAGCCAGTATCGTTTGCGCTTTTTGAAGATCATTATGAACAGTCACCGGATCACACGCTTCGGCGCGCTGCTTTTACGTCATTTACGCATACGTTAGACCAATATAAAAACACGTTTGCTGCTACCTATGCAACAGAAGTCAAAAAGCAAATTGCACTTTCTCGCATGCGCAAATATGAATCAGTCACGGACATGCTATTGGAACCTCAGCAAGTTAGTACAGACATGTATCATCATTTACTGGATATTATTCAAACTGAATTAGCACCTCATATGCAAAGATTCATCAAATTGCGGCAACGTGTACTAAAGCTTGATCAGATGTTGTACTGCGATCTAAAGGCTCCCTTGGATCCGGAATTTACTCCTTCAATGACATTCAAAGAAGCTTCGGAACTTATTGTAGACGCTTTACGTGTTCTAGGGCCAGAATACACTGATATTATAAAAACGGCACTTAGTGAACGTTGGGTAGATCTTGCTGATAATATTGGGAAATCTACAGGGGCTTTTTGTTCTAGTCCCTATGGAGTGCATCCTTTTATTCTCATTACATGGACGGATACAATGCGTAGTGCATTTGTATTAGCTCATGAATTAGGTCATGCTGGTCACTTTAGTCTTGCAAACCGCTATCAACGAATGGTGAATACAAGGCCATCCATGTATTTTGTTGAAGCACCGTCAACAATGAATGAAATGCTACTTGGACAACATATTTTAGCTAAATCAGAGGACAAACGCATGCGAAGATGGGTGATATCCCAACTTTTAGGAACGTATTACCATAATTATGTGACGCATTTACTGGAAGCTGAATTGCAGCGTCGAGTCTACGCTATGGTAGAGAGTGGCCAGGCACTCACAGCGAAGGTATTAAGTGAGCAAATGGGTGAGGTACTCTCGAAATTTTGGGGAGATACAGTACAAATTGACGATGGTGCACGTCTCACCTGGATGCGTCAACCGCATTACTATATGGGTCTTTATCCATATACGTATTCTGCTGGCCTGACGCTGTCAACTCTTGTTTCACAATTAATACAGCAAGAAGGAAAGACGGCAGTTGATCGGTGGATACAGGTTCTTAAAGCGGGTGGTACGATGAAACCACTAGATTTGATGCGATTAGCAGGCGTCGATATGTCACAACCGGAACCCATCCGTCAAGCGGTTGCTTATGTTGGCAGGTTGGTGGACGAGTTAGAGGCAAGTTTTTAATCTAGGACACGTAGTATGTACAAAGGGCGGTATAGAAACCGCCCGCTCTGCTTTATGCACCGTAACCTGCACCGTACGTGGGTACAAATAAGAAAAATAGTACGAAGATAATAAGAAACACGATGGCCCAGGTGGTATATCCTCCAAAAGCGCCCATGGTTCATTCCTCCTAGTATGTGTGTATATGATTTGCTGCGGCATACTGATGTTTGCACGTTGTATCGCGCCGCATTGTGCACTATACGTTGGCAAAGGACCATCCGCCAAGGCTAATGACGGGGGATTGGGCCTAATTTTAGAAATAGCGGAGACCAGCTATCTAATGTCAAGCACTTAATTGAGTTCTAAGAACAATGAAGGGAAGTGATTTTGGACGCATCTATATAAGCCTGCCATAGACAGACATATTTTTAATTTTCAGTATAAAATGCTGT